>CAXTYQ010000002.1:0-103720 GCA_964248505.1 uncultured Acidobacteriaceae bacterium | reverse complement strand
CAGGTCTCTCCACTGCGCAGACGATAGAACCGTCTGCTCCGGTCGAGATGACACAGCTATAGCTATACGAGAACAGCTCTAGAGGACGTCGACCTCCGCGAATCCGAGGGACAGGAGAAAGGTCGTGACGGTCTCCCGGGCGTTTTTGCGGGCGAGGTCAAGCAGGCCCGACTGGAGCGCGGTTTGTTGCAGTTGTGCCAGGGCGTGGGTGCGTTCGTCGGGGGTGAGGTTGGTATCGGCTGAAGGTGCGGGGAGGGCGGTGAGGCGGCTGATGGCGCGGGTCTGGTCGGGGACGAGGGAGGTCGAGAAGAGTTCGGAGGCGGGGAGATGGACGTGGATGGAGCGGGTGCGGGGGTCGATGCGGAGGTCTTCGGGACGGAGGTGGGAGAGGTCGACGCCGGCGGTGATCTCGCCGTGGGCGATGAGGAGGGGCTTGTCGGAGGCGGGGGCGGCGGTATTTGGGAGAGCGGGGGCGGCGTTGGGGGATTCAACGACGGCGTCGCCGGCGTAGAGGACGGTTGGGAGGCGGTTGAACTGCTGGAGGCGGCCGGTGATGGTGAGGGCGGAGAGGTCGGCGGCGGAGGCGCGGCCGGTGATGAGGGTGCTGAGGCGCGCGGGGATGCCGCCGGTGGCGTGGCGAAGAAAGACGACGACGGCCGCGGCGCCGAGCACGAGCGAGAGGAGGATGGTGAGGATGGAGCCGGAGGAGGTGCGGCCGGAGGTGTACTGGGTGGTCATTGGATGGAGGTACCTCCAGGAAGGGACTCGAGGGTGCTGCTTGGGAGATGCGCGCCGGTGAAATTGGATGTTACTGGCCACACTCCGACAGCGGGGCCAGCTTGCGGCCGTAGTGCGCGAGAGCAGAGGAGAGGTTGGCGCTGGAGGCCGCCCAGCTCTTGTCGGCGGCGTCGGCAGTGCCGTGCGGACCTGTGAGGACGAGGGCTTCGGTGGCGCCGCAGACGGAGATTTCTTCCCATGGGGCGTGGGTGAGATGGCGGAGGAGGTCGGGCTTGCCGTAGACGGCTCGGCCGTTTACGACCACGAGGCTGACCTGTGTGGGAGCGGCGTGGAGGAGGGTCCAGAGCGCGTCGTGCGTGGACGAGGCGGGGCCGCCGGGCGGGCTGATGACAAGGAGGTCGGCGGTGTGGCCGGGTTCGAGGCTGCCGAGATGGGCCGATTGGCCGGCCAGGGCCGCGGCGTTGCGGGTGGCGAGGTCGACGAGCTGACGGTCGGTGAAGATTTTGCCCTGAGCGTCGTTCCAGCCGGCGGCGAAGTTGAGTTCGGCGAGGAGACCGTCGCTGCCGGTGATGCTCCAGTCGGGGGCGAGGGCGATGGTGACTCCGGACTTGAGGGCGGCGGAGACGTCCGCGGTGTCTCCGTAGAGCTCGAGGTTGCTGCGCGGCGACCAGATAAAGCCGACGTGGTTTTTGCTCATCTCGGCGAAGTCGGCGGGTTTGAGGCTGACCGCGTGGATGAGGGAGACGCCGGGGAGGAGGAGTCCGCGGCCTTTGAGCATGGTGAACTCGCGGGTGGAGGCGGCGTCGTTCGGTGCGCCTTCGGCGAGGTGGATCAGAAAGGCGCTGAGGGTTCCGGTGGCGAGTGCCTCGCGGACGCGAGCTACGTCGGGGTCGGACATTTGGAGGGGGAAGACTTCGTATTCGAGGATGGGGTCGGTGCGGGCGGGCGGGCCGGAGAGAGGCTGCGCGGGCAGATCGAGGTTGCGTGCGAGGCCGTTGCTGCAGGTCTGGTGGAGGCTGCCGACGACGGAGGTTTCGCCTTCCGTGAGGGCTTTGAGCTCGGCGTAGCGTTCCATCTCGCACTCGAAGCCGTCGCGGACGAGGCCGGCGTGCGGCGCCTCGACGGTGGTTTGGTAGATGGGTTTCTGCTGCCAATCGTAGCGGTTGCCGAACTCGCCGGCGGGTTTCCAGCGGGGGAAGACGTTCCAGGAGAGGTGATTGTGGAGGTCGATGAGGCCGGGCGCGATGATGCCGGCGGTGTCGATGACGGGGACGCCGCGGGGGAGGTCGACGTGGTCGCCCGAGGCGATGATGAGGCCGTCGCGGACGAGAACGATGCCGGAGGGGATGACGGTGTGGGGGAGGATCAGGGTTCCGCGTAGAGCGAAGGTGGATGGGGGGTCGGATTGTGCGGGCGATTGCGCGAGGGCTGTGGTGGCACAGACGGCGAGCAGGAGAGCGTAGACGAAGGCGGTCATGCGTGTGTTTTGGGATTTGTGCATGTTTTAGGGAGATCTTAGGAGAGGGCTTTGAGGTGTTGTTCGACGACGGGGCGCCATTGTTGCTGGGCGCTGGGCTCCATTTTGGAGACGACGGAGAGGGCTTGGAGGTAGCTGGCGCGGGCTTCGGGTTTGCGGCCTAGGGCTGCCAGGGCTTCGCCGAGGGCTAGATGTTCGTTGAAGCCGCCGGGGTTGGTTTGGACGGCTGTTTGTGCTGTGCGGAGAGCCTTTTCGAGCTGACCTGCTTTGAGGGCGCGCCTGCTGATCTGGACGTCGGTGATGGCGGAGAGCATGGGGACGGAGAAGGCGCCGTCGTAGACGAGGATGCCGTCGTCGATGCTGGTGGTGGGTTTTTGCGTCATGAAGGTTTGGAAGGGATTGAGGACTTTGGAGCCGAACTCGAAGCCGTTGAGGTCGCCGGCGCTGATGAGGACGGGGCCGGTGATGACGGGGGGTGTGGGGAGGTCTTCTTCGTCGAGGGAGTCAGAGGTGGGGAGGCGGCGGCAGGGGATGCCGTAGTCGTTGGGGAGGATGAAGGGTGCGGCGAAGTAGGCGATCCAGCAGTTTTTGACGCCGCGGCGGTCGAGGTATTTCCGGGTGGCGATGAGTTGCTGTCCCCAGTCGGTGTTGGAGTCGGTGAGGTAGTGAGAGGTTTCGGTGTGGCCGCCCCAGAGCTCGTTTGCGTAGGAGATGTAGTGCGGGAAGGTGAAGAGGGACGAGATGATGTGCGCGGCGAGCAGGAGGAGGACGGCGAGGGCCCAGGGGCGGCGGCGGATGGCGAGGGTGGAGGCGCCGCCGGCGGCGAAGACGATCAAGAACGGAAACATGGGGAGGATGTGGCGGACGCCGATGTTGAGTTGGCCGGTCATGGCGACGAGGAGGTAGATGGCGGGTGGGACGAGGAGGAACCAGAGTTCGCGGAGGTGGGCGAGACAGCGGGTGAAGAGGGCGAAGGTGGCGAGGAGGAGAAGGCCGATGAGGCCGAGGGTGAGTTTGATGGCGAGGACGACGGGGAAGTACCACCAGACGCCGTGCGCGTAGACGTGGCCGAGGACGAAGCTGGGCATGAAGTCGGCGACGCGGCGGACGTCGGCGAGGCCGTAGAGGTAACTTTCGGGGAGGAGGTGGGCGCGGGCGAAGAGGAGGATGCCGTGGGCTTCGAAGGGGCGCAGGGTGCCGACGCGTTGGGCGAGGGTGGGTGCGAGGCGGAGATTGCCGGGGCGGGCGTTGTAGCGGAAGCCGTAGAAGGCCCAGAGGACGGTGACGGCGATGAGGGTGAGGGGGACGAGGGAGGCGAGGAGGATGGCGGCTCGGCGGAGGTTGGGGGTGCGGGGTTCGGGGGTGGATCTGCGCTGGGGCCACCATGCGGCCGCTAGATTGCCGAGCGCGAGGGTGAGGAGCATGGGTGCGAGGAGGATGGCGGAGTGTTTGGCGGCGAGGGCGAGGCCGGCGGTGAGGCCGGCGACGAGGAGGCGGATGGGGGTGGGGCGCTTGCTGAGGCGGTAGAAGCTGTAGATTGCGGCGAAGATCATGCAGGTGACGGTGACGTCGGTGGTGACGAAGGGGGCGTGGGTGAGGATGCTGGGCTCAAAGACGTAGAGGGTGAGCGCGAGGAAGGCTGCGGGGAGCGAGAACATTTCGCGGGCGGCGAGGAAGATGAGGAGGCCGAGCAGGAGGGAAAAGACGGTGACGGCCATGCGGGCGCGGAAGATGAGGGTTCCGGCCCAGTAGCGGCCGCCGTCCTGGGGGGTGTTGCGGAAGAGGAGTTCGCGACCGTCGAGGTAGGCTTCCTGCTTGAAGAAGCGGCCCTGGAGCGGGGGGACTTTGAGATGGAGCGGAAGGAGGGGGAGGGCGGCGACCATTTTGGTCATGGGCGGGTGCTCGGGGTTGAGGCCGAAGTCGCCGGTGCGGAGGGACATGTATCCGGCGAAGATGTGGTCGCCTTCGTCCCAGGTGAGGGATTCGCGGCGGACGGAGAGGGTGATTTCGGCGGCCATGATGAGGAGCAGGGCGAGGACTGCCCCCGTGACCCAATGTTGGCGTGCGTGTTGTCGCAATCAGAGCCTCCGGTGCGGGGTCTCGCCAGAGTACGCTAAGCGTGGATGTGCGCAGGCGCGGCGGTGCGCTGATACACTCGCCTCCAAACCGGACAGATCAGACGACAGAGGACAGATCGCACGCGACCGGACGCGACAGAGGACAGACCACCCATGGCCACCACGACCATTCCTGCCAAGCCAGCTTTCAAGCCGTTTGTCGCCTCGGACGATCTCAGACCGGAGCTTTCGGTGCGTGCGCTTTTGTTGGGCGCGGTGTTTGGCGTGCTTTTCGGAGCGGTGACGGTGTATGTGGGGCTGCGCGCCGGGCTTACGGTGGCGGCGTCGATTCCGATCTCGGTGTTGTCGATTTCGATTTTGCGGGCGTTTGGCCGGAGCTCGATTCTTGAGAACAACATTGTTCAGACGACGGGGAACGCGGGGCAGTCGATCGCTTCGGGCGTTATTTTTACCTTGCCTGCTTTGATTTTTTTGGGGTTTGATCTCCAGTCGACGACCATCTTCGCGCTCGCGCTATTTGGCGGATGGCTGGGTGTGCTGTTTATGATTCCGCTCAGGCGGCAGCTGATTGTTGAAGAGCATGGGACGCTGACGTATCCGGAGGGAACGGCGTGTGCCGACGTGTTGGAGGCTGGGGAGCGTGGCGGGTCGTTTGCGTCGAGGGTGTTTTTGGGGCTTGGGATGGGTGGAATTTACACGCTGTTTCAGAACGAGAATTTGCTGAGTTTGTTTCCGTCGACGCCCAACTACCAGCCCGATTTCGGCACGCAACATTTGCTTCGCGGATCGGCGATTCGGGCGGATGTGACTCCCGAGTATCTGGGGGTGGGGTACATTATCGGCGTTCGGACGGCGGCGATCATGCTGGCCGGCGGGGCGTTTTCGTGGCTGGTGATGATGCCGGCGATCTCATTTTTTGGATCGCATCTGGCGGGGCCTCTTTACCCGGGGACGGTACCGATTGTGCAGATGTCGCCGTCCGATCTTTGGAAGACGTATGTGCGGCCGATGGGTGCGGGGGCGGTGGCGGCGGCGGGTCTGATTACGCTGTGCCGGACGCTGCCGACGATTGCCGGCGCTCTGACGACCGGGATTGCGACGGCTGTGAACAAGAGCCGGACGACATCGGGTAAGACGGGCTCGGGTAAGACGGGCGACGCGGCTGCGGGACGGCTGCGAACGGCGCACGATCTGCCGCCGGCAGTGGTTCTGGGTGGGTCGGTGGCGCTGGTGGTTCTCCTGTGGTTTTTCTTGCAGTTTCATCCGGTCCCTGGGGCGCAGGTCGGGGCGTTCGCGAATTTTGCGGCGGCGGTTCTGGTGGTGGTGTTTGGGTTTCTGTTTGTGACGGTTTCGGCGCGGATTGTGGGCATTGTGGGGTCGTCGGCGAGCCCGGTTTCAGGGATGACGATTGCGACGCTGATGGCGACGTCCGCGATCTTTTTGGTGAAGGGATGGACTGCTCCGGCGTTTGGCGCGCTTGCGATCACGATCGGCGGGATTGTGTGTATTGCCGCGGCGAACGCGGGCGACACGGCGCAGGATCTGAAGACGGGATACCTGATTGGGGCGACGCCGTGGAAGCAGCAGGTGGCGCTGATGTTTGGCGTGGTGATCAGTGTGTTCTCGATTGGGGCGACGTTGAACGCGATGAACACCGGTCTCGAGACGTTTCAGCGGCTGCCGCGGCCGATCCCGATGAATCTGAGCGCGTTGCCGGAAGGGGTTGAGGATAGTGGGCACTTTCGGCGCGATCACGTCTTGATAACGACGCACTTTGGGACGGGGAGGGCCGGCGGAGGTTCGCCCTCGACCGGGAGTACGGGCAAGGAAGAGCTGCCTGGGGCGTCCTCGTTTATTTTGCTGAACGCGATTGGATCGTCGACGCTGGAAGATGGCAAGTACCTCTACAACCCGGCGACTGGGGCGATCGAGATTCAGTGGGTTCAGGGGATCGGGAGCGAGAAGGCTGCGGCGCCGCAGGGGCGGCTGATGGCGACGGTGATCAACGGCATACTATCGCGCAGGCTGCCCTGGTCGCTGGTGCTGTTGGGCGTGGCTCTGGTGATCGCGGTGGAGTTGCTGGGGGTGCGATCGCTGACGTTTGCGGTGGGCGCGTATCTTTCGATTGGGACCACGCTGGCGATCTTTGTGGGCGGCGTGATGCGATGGATGGTGGATGGGGCGATGCTGCGGCACAGGTCTAGGCTGGCGGCTGCGGTTGGAGTTGCGAGCACGAATCCGGCGGGGGTGAACCTGCCGGTGGACGACCCGGACAATCCGGGGCATGCGACGCCGACGGACGTGACGCCCGCTCTCGACACGGAGAGCGAGATTTCGCCGGGGTCGCTGTACGCGTCGGGGTTGATTGCGGCGGGTGGGATTATCGGGCTGCTGGGCGTGGTGTTGAAGCTGTATGAGGCGGCGACGGATCACACGGTGCCTCGGTTCGCGGAGACGAATCCGTTGCACCATGATTGGGTTTCGGTGGTTGCGTTTGGGGCGCTGGCGTTTAGTTTGTATTACTTTGCGCGGAAGCCGTTGAAGACGGAGTGACGAGACTCTGAACAGGCGGTGGTAGAACAAGGAAGAGAACAGGAACGCATGACTCTCTGAATGACAGATCGGTCGTGTGTACATCCTTGTACGCCAGAGTCCTCATCAGGCGGCTTCCAGTTCGACCCGCACCCGCCAGCCTAGGGCTGTCGCGATATTCACCAGAGCATCGAGCGAGAACAGTGACACCCGTCCCCGCAGAAGATCGTTCATGCGGGGCTGGGTGATCCCGCACCGCTTCGCCGACTCCGCCTGCGTTCCCCCACCTTCTCGGACGATCTCTCGAATTTTGTGCATTAGTTCCGCCCGCGCGCGCAGGTTTGCGGCTTCTTCCGGTGTGTCGCTGATCGCGTCCCAAACACTGGGGAACTTTTCCCGCTTCTTCATCGCGATCGGCTTCATATCAGAATCAGTATATAACGCAGCCGTTTCCCCTCACCCGCATCCAATCGTGCATGCCTGATTTGACCTCGGCCCCTTGGTGGGAGACCGCTGTTCTGTATCAGATTTATCCGCGTTCGTTTCAGGATACGAATGGGGATGGTGGGGGGCAAGTCGGCGTGACCGCAAAAGCAACGTCGTGAGTTCATGAAGCGGCTCACCGGTCTGCAGTGGAACTACGCGCTTCGATCTTCCACCAACAAGGCCCGATGCACCACCATTCGAACATAGTCCCCGAACTCCAGACCTCGGCGCTGTGCTTGTGCTCGCGCACGCTCCGCGTCCTCTGGATGAAGCGTAACCATCGCAAAGGAAGCCGCGTTCGCGAGCCGCGCCGCCGTACCGCGACCGAGGGTTCCTTGCTCCCCGGCGCGCTTGAAGTCTCCGAACACGGCATCCTGGTTGTCAAACCACCACTTCGCCTCGTCCGCCTCGCTTTCAAACCTAGGTATCGACACTCTCTGATCCATCGAGCTCTCCTTTCCGTGTCAGGTAGTAACTTCGCCACTTCTTCGGAGCATCAAAGGCTGTCACGACCCTGATCCTCTCGCCTCGCATGTCGAAATCATCATCAGGATACGCCCGTGGCGCGTCTGCCCTAACTCCACCAGCCGGACCTCTCCTTCACTGTCCTGCAATCCTAGATCGAACGGGTCGTTCAGCAGCACTTCTTCGGCCTCAGTGGTCGCGACATTGTGCCGCGCGATGTGCTCGCGGTTCGCGTTGTCCCAGTCGAACTGCACCATGGGAGGACCCTCTCACATCTGTCTGAGTCTAAAACTCAGGTCCAGCTTCTACACCGAAACTCTTCTGTGAGCCACGGCAACTCTGAGTCGTTGTCAACTGCAAGTGGGGATGCGCTCGCGCCTTGCCGCATCCAACCGTGCATGCCTGATTTGACCTCGGCCCCGTGGTGGGAGACTTCTGTTCTGTATCAGATTTATCCGCGTTCGTTTCAGGATACGAATGGGGATGGTGTGGGGGATTTGCCTGGGATTCTTGCGCGTTTGGATTACCTGGTGGAGCTCTGTGTGGACGCGCTCTGGATTTCGCCGTTTTATCCATCGCCGATGGCGGATTTTGGATACGATGTGGCGGATTACACGGGGGTGGACCCGATCTTTGGGACGATGGCGGACTTTGATCGGCTTCTTGATGCGGCGCACGAGCGGAAGCTGAAGCTGATTGTCGACTTTGTTCCGAATCACAGTTCGGATCGGCATCCGTGGTTTCTGGAGAGCCGGAGGTCGCGCACGGATCCGAAGCGGGACTGGTACATCTGGCGCGATGGGGCTTCGGACGGGGGGCCGGACGGTGGATCGCCGGGGGGGCCGCCGAATAACTGGCTGAGCAACTTTGGTGGCTCCGCGTGGACGCTGGATGTCGCAACGGGACAGTATTATTTGCACTCGTTTTTGAAGGAGCAGCCGGATCTGAACTGGCGCAATTCGGGGCTGAAGGCTGCCATGTTTGACGCGATGCGGTTCTGGCTCGATCGGGGGGTGGATGGATTTCGCATGGATGTGCTGTGGCTGTTGATCAAGGACGACCAGTTTCGGTCGAACCCGAAGAACCCTGACTGGAAGCCGGGCTCGCGTATGTACGGCAGCCTGCTTCCGATCCACACGGAGGACCAGCCGGGGACGCACGGGATTGTTGCCGAGATGCGTGCTCTGTTGGATGGGTATGGCGCGGGTGGGCGCGAACGTCTCTTGATCGGCGAGATTTATCTCTCTTTGCCGAAGCTGGTGACGTACTACGGACCGGAGCCGGGCTCTGCGGACGGTCGGGAGGCGGATCTGCCGTTCAACTTTCAGCTGATTTTGACGGCGTGGGATGCGGAGAAGATTGCGTGTCTGATCCGCGAGTATGAGGATCTGCTGCCGGACGGGGCGTGGCCGAACTATGTGTTGGGCAACCACGACCAGCCGCGGCTGGGGACGCGGATCGGGGCGGACCAGGCTCGCGTGGCGGGGATGCTGCTGCTGACGTTGCGGGGAACACCGACGATGTACTACGGCGATGAGCTCGGCATGGCGAACGTTGCGATTCCCCCGGACGAGATCCAGGACCCGGCGGAGAAGAATCAGCCGGGTGTGGGGATGGGACGCGACCCGGAGCGCACGCCGATGCTGTGGGACGGGTCGCCGAACGCGGGTTTTACGACGGCGGCGCGGCCGTGGCTGCCGATCTCGCCAAACGCGGACGAGATCAACGTGGAGGCGGAGCGGGGGCAGGCTCGATCGGAGTTTAATCTTTACCGGAAGCTGCTGGAGCTTCGCCGCGATCACCCGGCGCTGCAGAGTGGCGCGATCAGCGAGGTGGCGGCGGAGGATGGGGTGCTGTCCTATCGGCGAAGTTCGGGTCGGGGTGGTTCAGGGGACGAGACGATGTTGATTCTGCTGAACCTGACGGGCGAGGTCCGGACGGTGCAGGCGCCTCGGTCGCGTGTGCTTTTGACCACGATTTTGGACGGCGATGGCGCGGAGGCGGAGGGGGCGTTCACGATGGAGGCTGGAGAGGGGGTTGTGCTGAGTTTGATTTAGGCCGGAGGCTGGGTGGTGTTTGGCGGCGGCTCGGGCTTAGCGGCTTTACAGGTTTGTGAACTCGCGCCTGCCCAGCTTCAGCTACGATAGAGGCGTACCGTGGAGGGCCGAGCGGCCTTTTCGCGGGTGGATGACGCGCGTTTATCCGTAGCATCGTGCCTCCGAGCTCTTTGGACCGCGGCTTGAGCGCGGGGGCAGAGCAGATCTTTTTTTAGCCGAATCGCGCCTCGCAGGGGACGCCCGGGACTACTGCCTATGTGGATCGTCAAAGTCGCCCTAAGCCGACCGTACACGTTTATTGTGCTGGCGATTCTGATCTTGATCGCGGCTCCGGTGGTGATCCACAACACGCCGACGGACATCTTTCCGTCGATCAATATACCGGTGGTTTCGATTGCTTGGCAGTATACGGGGCTGAACGCGGAGGAGCTTGAAGGCCGGCTGACGACGCCGTACGAGAAGGCGTTGACGGTGCTAGTCGACAATGTGGAGCATATTGAATCGACGACGGTTGCCGGGCAGGCGGTGATCAAGCTTTACCTGCAGCCGGGAGCTTCGCTGGACACGGCGAACGCGCAGGTTTCGGCGGCGTCGGAGTTTCAGTTGCGGCAGCTGCCGCCGGGCATTTTGCCGCCGCAGATCATCAATTTTTCGGCATCTTCGGTGCCGATTCTGCAGCTTGGTTTGTCGGGGAACGGCCTGTCGGAGCAGCAGCTGAACGATCTTGGTTTGAACTTTGTGCGGCCACAGCTGATCACGGTTCCCGGCGCCGTGATTCCGAATGTGTATGGCGGCAAGCAGCGATCGATCATGGTGAATATGAACCCGCGGCTGTTGCAGAGCAAGGGTCTCTCGCCGATCGATGTGCTGAACGCTTTGGGTCAGCAGAACGTTGTGCAGCCTGGGGGCACGGCGAAGATTGGGGTGGACGAGTACGATGTGCACCTGAACTCCGCGCCGGTGACGATCCAAGGGCTGGCCGACCTGCCGATCCGGCAAGTGAATGGGGCGACGATTTATGTGAAGGATGTCGCTTCGGTGACGGACGGCTCGATTCCGCAGACCAACATTGTTCGGCAGGACGGCAAGCGCGGTGTTCTGGTGACGGTGCTGAAGTCCGGAAACGCGTCGACGCTGGACGTGGTTTCTGGGATTCGGGCGCTGATTCCGCGGCTGAAGACGACGCTTCCGCCGGAGTTGAAGATCACGCCGATCGGCGACCAGTCGGTGTTTGTCCGGGGCTCGGTGGAAGGTGTGATTCGCGAGGCGGTGATCGCGGCGGTTCTGACCGGTCTGATGATCCTGCTGTTTCTGGGATCGTGGCGATCGACCATTATCATTGCGGTCTCGATTCCGCTGTCGATCTTGTCTTCGGTGGTTGTGTTGGGCCTGCTCGGACAGACGATCAACATCATGACGCTGGGCGGTCTGGCGCTGGCGGTGGGCATTCTGGTGGATGATGCCACGGTGACGATCGAGAATATTGAGCGCTATCTTGAGGAGGGCCGGCCGCTCCACGACGCGATTCTGGAGGGGGCGGCGCAGATCTCGGTTCCGGCGCTGGTTTCGACGCTTTGCATCTGCATTGTGTTTCTGCCGATGTTTTTTCTAGCGGGCGTTTCGCGCTACTTGTTTGTGCCTTTGGCCGAAGCGGTGGTGTTTGCGATGCTGGCGTCGTACATCCTGTCGCGCACCTTGGTTCCGACGATGGCGATGTATCTGTTGAAGCCGCACGATGAGCATGCGGTTCCCTCGAGGAATCCGCTGGCCCGGTTTCAGAGGGCGTTTGAGCGGGGCTTTGAGCGCGTGCGCAGCGTGTACCAGGGTCTGTTGGGACGGTTGATTCAGGCGCGGCTGATCTTTGTTCCGGCCTTTCTGCTGATCTGCCTTTTGATGTTTGCGTTGATCCCGTTTCTGGGGCAGAACTTTTTTCCGTTGAGCGACACTGGGTCTTTTTTGCTGCATATGCGGGCAAAGAGCGGCACCCGCATTGAGGAGACGGCGCGTCTGTGCGACCTGGTGGAGCAGTCAGTTCGGCGCACGGTGCCCGATGGCGAGACTGACAATATTCTGGACAATATCGGCCTGCCGTACAGCACGCTGAACTTCCAGCACGCGACCTCCGGCCTGATCGGCGCGGGCGATGCGGACATCCTGGTGTCGCTGAAGGAGCACCACCGACCGACGGCGGACTATGTTCGCACCTTGCGGGCGAAGCTTGTCGGCGAATTTCCGGGAACGATGTTTTATTTCTTGCCGTCGGACATTGTGACGCAGATTTTGAATTTTGGCTTGCCGGCGCCGATCGATGTTCAGTTTGAGGGCTCCGACATGGCGGGCAATCGCAAGGTTGCGGACGATGTTCTTCGCCAGCTCGAGCAGGTCCCCGGGCTTACCGATCTGCGCATCCAGCAGCCGGACGACTACCCTGTGCTGAATGTCGTGATCGACCGCACGAAGGCCTCGCAGGGCGGATACACGACGCGCGACGTGGGTTCGAGCATTGTGAATATTCTTTCCGGATCGACGCAGCTGAACCCGCAGTTTTTTCTGAATCCGCGGAACGGGGTTGTGTACAACATTGTGGCGAGGACGCCGCAGTACGACATCCAGTCGCTGAACGATCTCCAGAACATCCCGATAACGGCGCCTGGGGCGAAGCAGCCCGAGATCCTGGCCGATGTGGCGGGCATTGGACGATCGAGCGAGATGCCGGTGGTGAGCCACTACAATATCCGGCGCACGATCGACATTTACGGCAACGTTCAGGATCGCGATCTGGGGGCTGTCGCCCGGCAGATCGACAGGATCACAAAGGCGAGTGAGAAGCAGCTGCCGCGCGGATCGTTTGTGCACGTGCGTGGACAGATCCAGACGATGCAGACTTCGTACTTCGGTCTGCTATCGGGGCTCGCATTTGCGATTGTGCTGGTGTATTTGCTGATTGTGGTGAATTTTCAGTCGTGGCTGGACCCGTTTGTCATTGTCACGGCGTTGCCCGCGGCGCTGGCGGGCATTGTGCTGTTCTTGTTTGTGACGCGCACCACGCTTTCGGTTCCGGCGCTGATGGGAGCGATTATGTGCATGGGTGTGGCGACGGCCAACTCGATCCTGGTGGTGTCGTTTGCGAAGGAGCGTTTGACTCATCACGGCGATGCCATTGCGGCTGCGATGGAGGCTGGAAGTACGCGGTTCCGACCGGTTTCGATGACGGCGCTGGCGATGATTATCGGCATGATACCGATGGCTCTGGGCGCGGGCGAGGGAGGGGAGCAGAATGCACCTTTGGGACGGGCTGTGATCGGCGGTCTGTTGGCGGCGACGGTGGCGACGCTGACGTTTGTTCCCGCGGTGTTTGCGCTGCTTCACTCTCGTCGCGGAGATCCCGAGCCGAGCGGTGGCGCGCCGGCGGCAGATGAGCGGCAACGGCAGATGGTGAGCGGCGATTGAATTTAGTGCTTAGATAGATCTGTGAGGCTCAGAGGAACCGCGATGAACATTCAGACCACGCTCCCTTCGGAAGGCACGCCGTCGCCCCCTGACACTGCTGTTCGGCGGGGCGTTCCGGCGGGGGCCTGGATTGGCGCCGGTGTGGGAGCGGCGATCCTGGTGCTTTTGATCGTTCTCGGCATTCTCCATCGCGCCGCGGCGGAGCATCAGCTGGAGCAGAGCACGCGCGAGTCGGCGATTCCGATCGTCGCGGTGACGCACCCGGCCGCGTCGCGAATTACGCCGGATCTTGCGCTGCCGGGCAACACGCAGGCGTTTACGGACACGCCGATCTACTCGCGAACGACGGGGTATTTGAAGCAGTGGATGTTTGATATTGGAGCGCATGTCCGAAAGGGGCAGCTGATGGCGGTGATTGAATCGCCCGAGGTTGATCAGCAGCTGCAGGTGGCGCAGGCGAACCTGAAGAGCGCGCAGGCCGATTTGAATCTTGCGCAGACCACGGCTGCGCGGTATCAGAACCTGCTTCGGTTGAACTCGGTTTCGCAGCAGGAGACCGATCAGGCGACATCGAACGCGCTTGCGCGCAAGGCGGCGGTGGATGCAGCGCAGGCCGGCGTTCGGAGATTGCAGCAGATGCAGGGGTTTGAGCGGGTGTACGCTCCGTTTGACGGCATTGTGACGGCGCGCAACACGGACATTGGGGCGTTGATTGAAGCGGGCGCGGAGGGTTCGAGCCCATCGACCACGGCCGCGAAGGAGCTCTTTCACTTGGCGGCGATTGGGACGATTCGCGTGTTTGTTGCGGTGCCGGAGGTGTACTCGGCGGGGGTTCGGGATGGAAGCCAGGCGACGCTGACGCTGGACGAGTATCCTGGCCAGACCTTTGACGGCACGATCGCGCGGAACTCCTCGGCGATCGACCCAAGTTCGCGCACGCTGAATGTCGAGGTGGACGTGCGGAACCCGAAGGGGAAGCTGCTTCCGGGCGCGTATGCGTTTGTTCATTTCAAGATTCCGAACCGCACGCCCTCGCTGACGATACCGTCGAACACGCTTTTGTTTCGCGGCGAGGGTCTGCAGGTGGGTGTGGTTCGCAACGGCAAAGTCGCGCTGGTGCCGGTGAAGATTGTGCATGACAACGGGGCGACGGTCGAGATCGACACGGGCCTGCAGGCGTCGGATCAGATCATCCTTGATCCTTCGGACGCGCTCGCCGTGGGCCAGGAGGTGCGGATCAACAGCAACGGTATCGGCACTGGAACGGGGACAAGCGCCGGCGGAAGCGCGAACGGGGACGGCCCGAAGTGAAGCATCGCCGATCGTTTTGCCTGTGTTTGATGGTTGGATTGATGGTTCTTTCCGGATGCATGGTCGGACCGAAGTACGTCCGACCGAGCGTTCCGACGGCGCCGGCCTTCAAGGAGACTGACCCGAACTGGCATGCTGCGCAGCCGGCCGATGCGGTGCCCAAGGGTGCGTGGTGGACGGTGTTCAACGATGCGGGGCTGAACGCCCTGGAGCCGCAGATCGCGACGAACAACCAGACGTTGCGGGCGGCTGAAGCGAATCTCCGCCGGGCGCGAGCGCAGATTCGGATCAATCGCGCGGCGCTGTTTCCGACGATTGGAGCGGCTCCGTTTGTGGGCGCCGAGCGATACTCGGCGGCCCGGCCGTACTTCAACCCTGCCTTAGCCAACAATGGCACGGGAGATCTGCAGGTGCCGCTCGACATCTCGTGGGAGATCGATCTGTTTGGGCGCGTTCGGCGAGGCGTCCAGGCGGCGCGGGAAGAGGCGCAGGCGACTGCCGCTGATCTTGAAAATGCTCGTCTGTCGATCCAGGCGGAGCTGGCCACCGACTACTTTGAGCTGCGGGCGGCCGATGCGGAACGCAAGCTGCTGAACGACACGGTGCGGCAGTACGAGGATGCTCTCCGGGTGACGACGAATCGGTTTCAGGGTGGGGTTTCGGCGAAGTCGGATGTGACGCAGGCCGAGACGCAGCTCGAAGCTGCGCGTGTGCAGGCGTCGGATGTGGAGGTTCGACGCGCGCAGTACGAGCATGCGATCGCGATCCTGATTGGGCAGCCGCCGGAGCAGCTGAATCTCGCGGTCGCTCCGCTTCATGCCGAGCCGCCCGTGATTCCGGCGGGTCTGCCGTCCGATCTGCTCCAACGGCGTCCGGATATTGCGGCCGCGGAGCGCCGGACCGCCGAGGCCAACGAACAGATTGGGATTGCGCGCGCCGCGTATTTTCCTTCGCTGTCGATCTCGGCCGCAGTCGGTTTTGAGGGCACGTCGGCCGCAAATCTCTTCAATTCTTCTTCGTTTATTTATGCTCTTGGACCTACGCTGGGGCAGACCTTTTTCGATGCCGGGCGCCGCGGTGGGGTGTCCGCCCAGGCGATTGCCGGATTCGCTCAGACGACGGCCGACTATCGGCAGACGACGTTGGTCGCCTACCAGCAGGTCGAGGATAACCTGGCTGCGCTGCGCATTCTGGCGACTGAGGCTGAGCAGCAACGGCGCGCCACGGCGGCGGCGCAGGAGTCGCAGCAGATCTTCAACAATCGGTATGTGGGCGGCGTCGATACGTATCTGCAGGTGATCACGGCGCAGACGGCGGCACTTTCGAATGAACGCAATGAGATCGACATTATGCGACGGCGGATGGACGCGAGCGTGCTGCTGATCAAGGCGCTGGGCGGCGGCTGGGACACGAGCGCTTTGCCGAAGTATTAGAGGTTGGGGCGGCGAGCGTTTTCTGGTTGGGCCGGCGGGCATGACCTCATGACCTCATGACCTCCGGCGAGCCGTTGCGAGGAATGTGTTTGTATCTCGCTCCTATTCGTGATTACATCGGTTGCGAACCAATCAACGCTTCTTCTCCCAAGGATTCACATGCAATATCAGGTCTCGCGCAATGGGCAGATGTACGGCCCCTACACCCTTGAAGATCTTCAGCGATACCTTCAGACCGGCAACGTGCTTCCGACCGACCTGGCCAAGAGCGAGGAGATGACGGACTGGCTGCCGGTCGCGCAGATTTTGGGGATCTCGGCCCAGCCGATGAACGCGGGGGGGAGTGGAGCGCAGGGGTTTGGGGGCCAGGGGTTTGGTGTCCAGGGGTTTGGAGCGCAGACTGGAGCGCAGATTGGGGGATACGTGCCGGGGATGGCGGGGGCTCCGGTGGTCGGTGTGTTTGCGGGCGCCTTTCCCGACCCGCCCAACCTTAACTGGGGGCTGGTTTTGCTGTTCGATGTGCTGACCTGCGGCATTTTTCAGATGGTGTGGAACATCATGATGGCCGCCTGGTTCCGCCGTGTAAGCGGCAACGCGAAGGTCCTTACGTACTACATCGTGTCAGCCGTGCTCCTCCTCGTGCAGGGCATTGCTGCGCAGGCTGTCGGTTTCATAGCGGGGAGCTTCGGTGCAGGTCGCTACAACGGGGGCACCGTCAATGCCGGCCCACATGCAGCCTTGCTGGGCCTCTACGGCCTGCTGGTCCTGGGAACATGGATCATTCGCCTGGTCGCGCGCTTCACCTTTAGGGCAGAGCTTGAAAAGCACTACAACGGACCGGAGCCGCTTGGCTTGCGTCTCAGCGGCGTCATGACCTTTTTCTTTGGAGGCATCTACTTTCAGTACCACCTGAACCGCATTAACGAGATGAAGCAGGCGCTGCGCTTCCGCAACGCGGCGCTTTAAGGCGCGTGGGACCGAGCACGAGGTTGCGGATGTTCAGGATCGAAGAGAACGACAAGGTTGCCCCTGTTCTGGGGGCGGCCGTGTTTTTCGCGCTTGCGGCATGGATGCTCTTGCGTTTTCCGCCGGAGATGTACGCGATCTATCCGGTGTGTCCGGTGTGGCGCTTCTTTCATGTGCTCTGCCCGGGCTGCGGCACGACGCGGGCGATGGCGGATCTGCTGCGCGGAGATGTGCGCGGCGCACTTCGGATGAATGTGCTGACGACGGTGTTGTTGCCTCTGTTCGGGTTCGCTTTCGTCGAGCGGAGCGTCTTTCCAACGCGGCGTCGGACCATCCGCGACGAGCATATGGCGGCCGGTTTGCTGGCGGTTGCGCTTGTCTTTGGCGTGGTCCGGAACGTTTTGTGACATGACAGACAGGGCGGCCCCGAAGATTTGGGGCTTCGGGGCCGATTCCTGACTGCTCTTATGCGTCGACTGTAACGGCCTCTGGGGTGACGGCCGCGGAGGTTGAGTTGCTGCGTACATCGCCCTTGGTTTCGTTGGCGCCGGGCTTGCGGATGTCGATGCCGCCCTTGAAGAAGGCGCCGTCTTCGATGGAGATACGCGCGGCGATGACATCGCCCGTCAGCGAACCTTCGCTGCGGATGTCGACGCGGTCGCTGGCCTGGCAGTTGCCGCGCACCTTGCCCAGAACGACGACTTCGCGGGCCACGATGTTGGCGGCCACCTGGCCGTTTCGACCCACGGTAACGCGATTGCCCGGAAGATTGATGGCGCCTTCCACCTTGCCGTCGATGTAAAGCGACTCCGACCCGGTCAGTTCACCCTTGACGATCAGCGACTTGCCGATGGTGGCCTGCTCGCCCGTCTGCGCCGGACCTGCAGCACCGGCGGCGGCCACGGGTGCTGGACGCGTCGGTGCTGCCTCGAACGTGCTGGTAGGCGTCGTTGTTGCTGGACGCACTGGCTCCGGGGTCGCGGGGGTGGTGGTGCTTCCGGGCTGGTTCGGTTTCCACATATTTTACGTTTCCTTTCGTACTTCCTTAAAAGTTGTCCGCGACAGGGCGGTTGGCGTGCAACCCTCACGTAGCCCGCTTGATTTTAGGATACTACTCACGGGGGAGAAAACCACGTTTTGCGCAGACAAACTCTGTGCAATTCAGGGGGGCGCACCTCCCTTGGAACCTCCCTTATGACACAGGCGGGCGCTCCTGGCGCGAATGTGCTCCGGAGCGGGAACTTTTTGCGGCATAGCTCGGTGGTTGTACCGCTCTGCCACGGATGGGGTATCTGCTTTGGGGCAGGGCAGATTTTAGGATCAGGAGAGCTCCTCTTGCTGATGAGGGGGCCAGACCTGATCCGGTTGTACCGCCGATTGCCATGCAGAAACTCTCCGCTCCGCCCCCAACCCGGCCTCCGCTCATAGACCTTGCGAGATCCGCGATGTCAGCGATCTTGGCCCTTTTGTTCTTTGTACTTCTGCCGAGTCCGGCACCGGTCTATGCGGCTTCGGCGAAGATCCATACGGTCGTTCTTGGCGCCGTGCGCAAGGTTCCGTATACGCCGAGCGACGCTACGCCTGACAACAAGAGCGAGGAGACCTCCACGCTGAAGGTGCGGCCGCTGATTGTGGATGGAAAGCAGAAGGAGTGGACCACGGGCGACGCTCACGATGTGACGGACCGCTCGTTTACGATTCGGCGCGCGTTGCGGATTAATGATTCGCTTCCGGCTGACGCCGGCGATCACTGGGTTTGGCAGCCCGGCCCGTGGCTGCTGATCGATCGCGTGTCGGGGCACATCACGGCGCTGCACCTGCCGGACTTTGACGCCAATGTGTCGAACGTGGTCTGGTTTCGCGATTATGCGGCGTACTGTGGGGTGGCGACTACGAGCAAAGGCGGACTTTTCGCTGTTGTCGCTCAGCTTGGCGCGCGGAAGGCCGTGGCGCAACGACCTCTGGGCAAGTGGCCTCAGCCGGAGCGTCCCTTGCCTGCGTGCCAGCCGGCGCAGTGGCAGCGACTTCCGATCCGGGCCACGCTGCAGCCGACCGGCGGGGATGCTGTGACGCTCGACATTATTGGGTCGACGTCGCTGGTCGAGGAAGGGGACAACGACGACAGCTAGCGCGGTTTCGCTGTACGCCTACGGAAGAATCGCTCTCGCGGTAGGATCGTCCTATGGCGACCTCCGCAGCTTCTGAAGCAGGTCTCGGCACCACACCGTCGCCGCTTGATTTTGAGACGTTGCTGCGCGAGGCCGAGCTTGCTCACGGGCACCTTTGCGCTGGGCAGATTCTTGGGGTTCGCATGAGTCTGCTGGCTTGCAGGGAGCTTGGGGTCGCTGAACCGCGGGGGCGCGACCGCAAACGTCTTGTCACCTTTGTTGAGATTGATCGCTGCGCGACGGACGCGATCGGTGTGGTGACCGGATGCCGGCTGGGGAAACGCGCTCTGAAGCTGCGGGATTGGGGCAAGATGGCGGCTACGTTTGTTGATCTTGCGCAGCCTCTGGGGGCGGAGGCGTACCGGGGTATTCGGGTGAGCGCGCTTGAGTCGTCGAAAGAGCGCGCGCGCGAGCTTTACCCGGAGATCGCGGACAAGAACCGGCAGCAGATGCTCAGCTATCGCGAGCTCCCGGATGTGGAGCTGTTTCGGACGGAGTGGGTCTCGGTGCTGCTTCCGCCGGGCGAATTTCCTGGCTTCAAGGGCGAGCGTGTCCGATGTGCGCAGTGCGGGGAGGGCATCAACTACAACCGTTTCACGATGGTGGATGGAAGAGCGCTTTGCCGGCCGTGCGCGCATCCTGAAGAGCTTTACTATCGGCCGATCGCGTAGGGAATTTGGCTGCTGGAGCTTGGCGTTTCGATGTCACACGGCTGAGTTTCGCGTTAGTCGGTAGTAGATGACCGGGGTGACGACGAGCGAGAGCAGGAGCGAGATGGCGACGCCGCCGATGACCGCGATGGCGAGAGGCTGGAGCATCTGCGAGCCGGCGCCGAACGCGAAGGCCAGGGGCAGCATGCCGGAGATGGCTGCGATGGCTGTCATGGCGATGGGACGCAGACGCCGCTGCGCCGCGGTGAGCATGGCCTCGCGCGCGCCCTGTCCGGCGGCCCGGCCGCGCTCGTCGGCGTCGAGGAGAAGGATGCCGTTTTTGGCCACGATGCCGATGACCATGATGAGGCCCATGAAGCTGGCCACGTTGAAGTTGGTCCGGGTCACGAGGAGCGCGAGGACGACGCCTGCGATCGACAGCACCGAGCTGGTGAGGATGGCGACGGGCGCGGCGAAGTTGCGGAACTCGGCAAGGAGGACGCCGAAGACCAGCGCGAGCGCGAGAAGGAGTACCTTGGCGAGGTCGGCGAAGGATTTCTGCTGCTCTTCGTAGGTTCCGCCGTACTGCACGCGCACGGTTGCCGGGAGGTGGAGGCGATCGACGGCGGTTTTGACCTGGGCCATGGCTCCGCCCAGATCGGAGCCTTCGAGGCGACCGCTGACGAGCACGACCTGCTCGAGATTTTCGCGGCGAATCTCGTTTTGCGGCGGCAGTTGCGTGACCTCCGCCAGGGATCCGAGCGCGGCAAGATGCCCGGTGGCCGAGTTGAAGACCGTGCTTTCGATGGCCGCGAGCGAGCTTCGGTTGATGTCCGGCAGACGCACCCGCACGGTGTAGGGTCGGCCGCCGACGATGACCGGGTCGGTCGTCGGCAGACCGTCGAGGATGGCGGTCGCGTCTTCGGCTACCTCGGTGGGCGTGAAACCCAGGCGGCCGGCGAGCACGGGATCGACGCGGAAGCTGGTGGCCGGGCCGGAGAGGGTGTTGTCGACGCCGTTCTGGGTGTCGACGACGCCGGGGATGGCGGCGATGGCTGCCTGCACCTTGGGCGCGAGATCGTGGAGCAGATCGGCATCCTGCGAAAAGAGCTTGATCTGGATTGGCTCGGGCGAGTTCGACAGGTCGCCGATCATGTCCTGGAGCACCTGCGTAAATTCGACGTCGAGCGCGGGCTCGGTCGCTTTTAGCTGCTCGCGCACGTCTGCCATGATCTCTTCGATGGAGCGGGAACGCTTGCTCTTGAGCTGCACGGTGTAGTCGCCGTAGTTGGCCTCGGTGACGGCGGCGAGGCCGAGCTGGAGACCTGTGCGGCGCGTGGTGATGGTCACTTCGGGCACGTGCTGGAGGACCTGGTCCACATGCGTCAGCACGCGGTTGGTCTCGGCGAGCGAGCTGCCCGCGGGCGTGATGTAGTCGAGGATGAACGCGCCCTCGTCCATGGCGGGAAGGAGATCGGAGCCGAGCTGGCCGTACGCGAGGTAGCCGAGGGCCACGAGCACGAGGCACGCGAGACCGAGCAGGAGCGGACGGGCGAGGGCCCACTCGAGCACACGCTTGTGGAGGCGGAGGACCCAGACCATCACTCGACCTTGCTCGGGGTTGTGCTCGGGGTTGTCCTCTTGATTCTGATCGGCCGGCGGGGCGACCTTCTCGGCGTCGGGGCTTTCTTTTTTGTTGCGCAGCAACGACATCGAGAGCGCGGGGGTGAAGCTGAGCGCGAGGACGAGTGAGGTGAGCAGAGCCGCCGTCATGGTGACGGCGAGCGCGCGGAAGAAGCTGCCGGTCACTCCCGTCACGGCGATGAGCGGAAGGAAGACGACCACGGGCGTGATGGTCGATCCGATGAGGGGAACGGTGATTTCGCGGAGCGCGAGCCGGACCGCCTCGACGCGCCCCTGGCCGCGATCGCGATGGACGACGATGTTTTCGACCACGACGATAGCGTCGTCGATCACGAGGCCGATGGCGGCGGCGAGACCGCCGAGCGTCATCAGGTTGAAGCTTTGTCCGATAGCCCAGAGGAAGAGGATTGTAACCGCGACGGTTACAGGAATTACGAGGCCGGCGATGAGGGACGAGGTTGCGTCGCGGAGGAAGAGGAAGAGGATGAGGCAGGCGAGCGCGAGGCCGATCAGGATGGCGTCGCGCACGCTGGTGATGGAGGCGCGCACAAGTTGCGACTGGTCGTAGAAGGGCACGAGCGTGACGCCGGGCGGAAGCTTGGAGCGGAGTTGTTCGACCTCGGTCCCGACCGCATTGGCGACCGCGACGGTGTTGCTGGACGGCTGCCGGGAGATGTTCAGGAGCACCGCGGGTCGACCCTGCGCGCGGACCATGGTGTAGACGGGCAGCACGGCCGGCCGGACTTCGGCGACGTCGGAGACGGTGACGGTGACGGTGACGGGGCTGGTCTGGCCGGTCTGGCTGGACTGGCTGGTTTTCACGGCGAGGTCGCCGAGCGATGCGGCGTCGTGGGCCTGCGCGCCGATCAGGACGAGATTGAGCTGGTGGTTTTCGGGGTACAGACCGGGGGAATCGATGATGTTGGACGCCTGGATCGCGTTGACGAGATCGAGCAGCGTGACACCGGCGGCCTGAAGGCGCGCGAGGTTGGGAATGACGTGGAACTCCGGGACCTCGCCGCCCTGGACGACCACCGTGCTGACGCCGGAGACGCGGTTGATGGGCGGCTTTAGATCGTAGGTGGCGATCTCCCACAGGCGTGTCTGCGGGACGGTCGCGGCGCCGCGGTCCTCCGCCGAGAGGGCGTAGCCGAGGATCGGAAAGGTGGCGAAGGTGAGGCGGTTGGTGGTGATGCGCGCGGTCGCGGGCAGGGACTGCTGGATCCTAGAGAGGGCGGCGTCGGTGAGTTGGAGCGTGCGGAACATGTCCACGTTCCAGTTGAAGAAGAGCGAGATTTCGGCCGATCCGCGCGAGGTTGTGCTGCGGACGATGGCGAGACCGGGGACGCTGTTGACGGCGTCCTCGATGGGCTTGGTGATGGTGACCTGCATCTGCTCGACCGGCATGACACCGTTGTCGACGCCGATGACGATGCGGGGGAAGTTGGTATCGGGGAAGACGGCGATGGGCACCTGAAAGGCCGCGTAGACGCCCGCGAGCGTGAGGACGGCGAGGAAGAAGAAGATCGGCTTGGCTGCCCGGGCGAGCCAGAAGTGCACGGGCGCGGCGCTGCTCCGGTCATCGGCGGCGGGATGGGCGGAATGGCTGCCGGGGTCGTCGCCGAGCGCCTTTTGCCTGGGTGCCTCGGCGATCATTTGCCGGGGTCCTCGGGCTTGGGTTCGGGTTTTTCGGGTGCGGGTTTTTCGGCCGCGGGTTTCTCGGGTGCGGGTTTTTCGTCTGTCCCGGCGGCGGCGTCGTCGTCCTTGCTCTCGACCGGCGCGGCGCCGATTTTGACCGGAGTTCCGTCGTCCAGACCGTGTCCACCGCCGGTGATGACCTCGTCGGCGGTGGAGATCCCGCTCAGCACTTCGGTCGTCTCTGCCGTTTCGATGCCCAGGTGCACGGGCTTGCGATGTGCCGCGCCATCGGGGCCGATGACGAGGACGGTTTTGCCGCTTCCGTCGGCGGCGACCTCGATGGCGCCGGTCGGGACGAGGAGCGCGCCCGGGACCTTTCGGCCGAGGATGGTCGCTCGGACCGGGGTTCCGGCTTTCAGCGCTCCGGCCGGGTTGGCGACGCGCAGCCACAGCTCGACGGTTGTGCTTCCGGGGTCGAGCGCCGGACTGATAAACGAGACTTTCGCGGGGAGGGGGTCGGCGATGCCCGCGACGGCGATGGTGGCGTCGTTGCCGATGGCAATCTGCTGCGCCTCGCGTTGCGCGATGTGGAGCTTGGCGAGCATCGCGGAGGTCTCCATCACTGTGATCAGAGGCGCTCCGGGGGCGGGTGTTTCGCCGGCGAAGTAGGGCCGATCGGTGACCACGCCTGCGATGGGGCTGCGGATTTCGGTGTAGTTGACCTGCGCCTCGGCGCCTAGGTACTTGCCCTGGGCCGACGTCAGCTGGCCCTTTGCGGTCTCAAGCGCTGCCTGTTTGCTGTATTTTTCGACCGCGGCCAAGCGTTGCGCGGCGAGATCGGCAGCGGCTTGCGCCTGGATGAGCGCGGCCTGGGCGGTATCGAGATCGCGGCCGGGGATGGCTCCCTGGGCCACGAGATCGGACCGGCTGGCGACGATTTTGCGGTTGAGATCGAGAGTTGCCTGCGCCTGGATCAGATCGAGCCGCGCCCTGGTCGTCTCCTCGGGCACGGTTGCGCGGACGGCGGTTTCGTAGGTGCCTTTGGCGGCGGTGTAGGACCCTTGGTTGTCGAGCGCGGCGGCCTTGAGGTCGCTGTTTTCGAGGATGGCGAGCAGCTGCCCGGCGCGCACACGGGCTCCGCGCTCCACGAGAAATCGCCGGACAGGGGCGACGATTTTGGGCGAGATCGCTGCCTGAGCGAGGGGCGCCAGGACCGCATCCGCCCTGATCTCTGCGGCGATGGGACCTACTTGCGGATGGGCCGCTTCGACGTAAGCGACGGGCTTGGGGGCTGGGTCTTCTGCCTTCTTTTTGCACCCGGAGAGGGGCAGCAGAGGCAGGAGCAGAAGAGCCAGGAGCAGAGCAGAGATCGAGCACGATCGTATCCAGAGTGGGGCTCGGGATCGTGTCCGGTATGGCATCATGGCAAGCTCCCGGTCAGGATCTGGAGGTTGGCGAGCGCCGTCCGGTAGCGCACATATCCGTCCGCGTTTGCGTTTTCTGCCACGACCAGCGAGTTCTGGGCGTCCACGACCTCGAGCACCGTTGCCTCTGCCGCACTGTAGCGCAGGCGCGTCAGACGAAGGCTTTCGGTGGCGGTCGTGACGCTCTCGGCGAGCGAATCGATCTGCTCGCGCGCGACCGATGCTTCCGCGTACGCTTCTTCGAGATCGGCGACCAACCTCCGCTCGGTGGCCGAGAGCGCGATTTTGGAGGCGTCGCGGAGGATTTCGGCCTGCTTGACGCGGTGCGCGGTCGAGAGCCAGTCCCAGAGCGGGATATCGAGGGTGGCAAACGCGGAGTAGCCCAGATTGCGGGTATTATCCGGACCGTTGACGGCGACCTGCGCGGCGTCGATGCCGTAGGTGACGTTGAGCGCGAGATCGGGCAGGTAGGCAGCGCGGGCCGCGGTAATGTCGAGGTTGGCCCCGCGTAGGGACGCCAGAGCGCTCGCGAGCTCTGGATTCTGGCGGGCAGCGGCGGCGGCGATCTCTGCCTGCGGGGGCAGCTTGGGCGGGGCGGTTTGCGTGAGGAGGCGGAACGGAGTTCGGGGGTCGGGAAACAGGAGTACGGCGAGATCCAGACGGGCCCGATCGACCGCGAGGCCGGCATCGGCCAGCTCCCGCCGGCGCGCCTGGGCGGCCAGCTGGGCCTTGACCACGTCGGCGTGCGCGGCCTCGCGGGCCTGCTCACGCTCTTGGGTCTGGGTGGTGAAGGCGTCGGCCTCGGCGAGCGCACGGGTTGCGACTTTGAAGCGATCTTCGGCCGCCAGATCGCCGAAGTAGAGGCCGACGACCGCCGCGACGAGGCCTCGGCGCGTGATCTCAAGCTCGGCCGTCGCTACCGCGGCGGCGGCGGTGGCTCGGGAGACGGCCGTGAGCTGCGCGAGACCGAGGGTCTCCGACACCACACCCTGGCTGGTGTACTCGTGCACGGTGTTGTTGGCGATGAAGCGCGGGGCGGACTGGTTGCCGATGGCGCCGGCGCCGTTGCGGGCACCGTTGGGCTGCGTGTAGAGGAACTGGTTGTGATAGACGGCGGCCGGAAGGAGACCGGCGCGCGCGATCGACCGGTCGAGGCCTGCAACGCGCGCCGCTGCTGCCGCCGCGGCGAAGTTGGGCTCATTGCTCCGCGCGCGGGAGATCGCCTCGTCGAGCGAGATGATCGGCCCGGTGGCAGGCGTTATGGCTGGGGCCGGTGGCGGCTGCGACTGCGCTTCCGCGCACGCCCCTGTCCACAGCATCGCCAGATTGAACGCCTGTACCGCAGCAGCAAAGCGCATGGTTCTCCAGCTCGGCAACCGGCGGCCCCTTAGCGGCCGATCACAAGCACCGAGAAGCTTCCCGGAACGACGGCCGGCCGGGGACGCGGGTTGTCTGGGGTCGGCGCGGGCCGCGGGCCCAGCTCGGCGACGACGACGTACGCTCGACCGGTGGTTGCATCCCACGACATCGTTCGTCCGGACTTCTGGGTTGGAACGGTCTGGAGCACCGGGTACCCCGGCTTGCCTGCGTCGACGATCGTGAGCGTGCCGTCCTGTCCGTTCGACGAGAAGGCCAGCTTGTGCTCCGGGTCGAAATTTGCGGCATCGGGTCCGTTGCCGATGGCCGGCGTTGCCAAGAGCTTGCCGGTGTCGGTATCGACGACCGCCATCTTTTGGCCGTCGCAGACCGCAAACAGACGGTGGCCGGTGACGTCGATGGCCAGCCCGGACGGCGACTCGAGGCCGGGGAGGGGCCAGGTCGCGACGGGGGTCCAGGTGCCTGCGTCGAGCTTCACGATCTCGTTTTTGTCCTCGATGTTTACGAAGACCGTCCCGGTTCCATCGACGGCCGGGAACTCGGGCTTGCCGGGAAGAGGGACGGTTGCGACCACTTTCTGGGTGGCCGCGTCGATCACGGTTGCATCTTTGCTGCGACCGTTGAAGGCCCACACGGTCCGCGTCTTCGGCTCAAAGACGATGCCGTCGGGGTTCGTGCCGGCGGGGATCGACCGCACCGTCTGAAAGCTTGTGCGATCGAAGACAACGACCGCGTTCGCGCCGCCGTCCGAGATGTACCCCAGCTTTCCGTCCGGGTCGAGCGCCACGCCGTGCGTTCCTTTGAGCCCGGTGATCGTTCCGACCACCTTGCCTGAGGCGGTATCCAGCACCTCCACCCGCTGTCCATGCGTCACGTAGAGGCGGTGCGCGGGACCGTCGGCGAGGAGGTAATCCCATCCACCCTCGCCACCGATCGTCCACCGCGTCTGGACAGCGAAGGGTTTCTGCGCGACAGCGGTGGCGGATGCGGCAACGATGGTCAGAGAGGCGAGGGCGGCGAGACTCTGTGCACGAAACGACGTCATTATGGGTGATTCCTTTTCAGATTTCGGGGATTTCTGGAGATTTCGGACGTGAGCTTCGCACGGGCCGGACCTCACCGTCACTTTACTCTTTCACAACTCTGCTGTTGTGTCGTGAATCTCTGTTGCCGATGTGCCGGAGATCTGGACTCACCTTGAATGCATTGGGGCAGGCCTGCATTGACGGCAGGGCGATGAAACGGTCGGCCGGGTGGCTGCACGATCCTTGTGAGGGCACGGTTGGCGATTCTCTCCGGGCCCCCACCATCCTCTTCTCCGAGGTCCATCGCCATGCCTAGCACCTTACCCTCGAAACCAGCCAAGAATATCGTCATCTGCTGTGACGGCACGGGAAACCAGTTCGGCCCGGAGAACTCAAACGTCGTGAAGCTGTACACGTGCCTGACCGTGGACCGGGAGCAGGTCGCGTACTACCACCCCGGGGTGGGCACGATGGGGGCTCCCAACCGGAGTACATGGATCGGGAAACAAAGCTCGCGCGTCGCCGGTCTGGCCTTTGGCTACGGGTTCACGGACAACGTCGCGAGCGCCTATAAGTTTCTGATGGATCAGTACGCCGAGGGCGATCACATCTACCTTTTCGGCTTCTCGCGTGGGGCCTATACAGTTCGCGCCCTGGCCGGTGCGCTCTATATGTACGGCCTGCTTTGCCCGGGAAACGAGGGCCATCTGCCGTACCTGCTCTCCATGTTTTCCGACGAGAGCCGAAAGGCGTACAACGCGGAAGGAACAAAGCAGATTAGGGAGTCGATTCGCTCCCGGAGCTTTCGCGAGACTTTTTCGCGGGTCGTCCCCATCCATTTTCTCGGCGTTTGGGACACGGTCTCGTCGGTCGGCTGGATCTACGATCCGGTGAAGCTGCTGTTTGAGGGCCAGAACCCGATCGTCCGCAAGGGCCGGCATGCCATTTCGGTGGATGAGCGGCGCTGCTTCTTTCAGGACAACCTGTGGGGCTCGCCGCTGCCGCCGGAGAAGACCCCGCTCCTTAACGAGCACTACGATAGCCCGGCGGATCACCAGCAGGACATTCTCCAGGTCTGGTTCCCGGGCGTCCACTCCGACGTCGGCGGGAGTTACAAGCAGAGCCAGTCTGGACCCGCGATGAACGCCTTTCGATGGATGCTGCAGGAGGCGGAGGCCGACGGCCTTCAGCTTCATCATTGCAAGCGGAAGGCCATTCTCGGCCACGGCTGCGTGGAGTATCCGGCCCTCAGTGCGCTGAATCAACGAGCTCAGCCCCACACCAACTGCTTTCATCCTTCGCTGACGTGGAAGTGGTGGCCGCTGGAGCTATTTCCGCACAAGTACTTTGACGAGGCCGGCAAAAAACACTGGCGCTGGGTGCCGTGGCCACACCGCCGCGAGCTTCCGGACGGGGCGATCCTTCATCCGAGCGTGCGGGAGCGTCTTGAGCTGGACCCGAAGTACCGGCCCAGCAACCTCCCGGAGTGCTCGATCCGCAACTTTGCCGAGTCGGAGGATCTGCACCTCAGCCCGGCGGCCCTGAGACATATCCGCGGGAACAACTACGCTGTTTTCCGCACGCGGACCAGACCCGCACGGTCGCGGGCGCCGCAGAGGCTGCGAGCGGTGGAGTAGAGTTCGGGCGGACGGAGACGATCTGAGCGCGACGGGTGTCGCTGCGGGGGCGACATACTGACCAGAAGGGCGATCATCTATGCTAGGGATGGCAGCGAATTGCGTTTGCGCGTACTTCGCCGAGGGCCCCTCTTGTGACCACCGCCTACCTGAACCGCATCGCGACGGCCGTTCCCAAGCACGACGTGCACACCGCATTTGTGAGCTTTGCGGACAATATGCTCGAGGATCCGCGCGTCGGGAATGTCTTTCGCCGCATGTCCGCCCGATCGGGCATTGAGCACCGGTTTTCCGTTCTCTCGCCGGTTCCGGTCACGGACGAGTTTGACATCGACGCGAACGAGTTTTACCGACGCGGCCGATTTCCGGGCACGGCGCATCGCATGCGGGTCTTCGAGCAGACAGCACCGCGGCTGGCCAATGACGCGCTCGACCGGCTTGGCTTGAGCGCGGATGAGCGCCGGCGCACGACGCACGTGCTGGTGACCTGCTGTACGGGCCTCTACGCTCCGGGGCTCGACTTCGAGATCATCGATCACCTGGGTCTGTCGCCTTCGGTCGAACGCACCATGATCGGCTTTATGGGCTGCTATGCCGCGATCAACGCGCTGAAGCTTGCCCGGCATATTGTTCGGTCCGAGCCTGAATCTGCCGTCCTGATCGTCAACCTTGAGCTTTGCACGCTGCATTTTCAGGAGACGCAGGATCTCGAACAGGTGCTTTCTTTTCTTGTGTTTGCCGATGGCTGCGCGGCTTCGCTCGTAACCTCCGAACCGGGTGGCTTGGCGCTCGACAGCTTTCGCTCGGTCGTGATTCCCGAGACCCGCGACCTGATCACGTGGCGTATCCGCGAGCTTGGGTTCGACATGCTCCTTTCGGGCCGCGTTCCGGTCGAGATTGGCAGATCGCTCCGCCAGGCGGCGCCCGAGATCACTGGTCCGAGTGGGACGGAAGCCATCGATCTCTGGGCCGTGCATCCGGGCGGACGGTCCGTGCTGGACGCTGTCCAGCATGGGCTCGATCTGCCGGCCGACGCGCTCCAAAGCTCACGCGACATCCTGTGCCGGTTTGGCAATATGTCTTCGGCGACCATCATGTTTGTCTTGGCGCGCCTGCTTGAGACCGCTGGGAGCAATCAGCGCGGATGCGCGATGTCGTTTGGCCCCGGCCTGACGGCGGAGACGCTTTTGTTTCACACCGCCTGAGCGCGCTCTGGACCGCACATGCACGTACCTCTGTCGACCACGTCCCGGCCTACCCTCCTTCTGAACGACTTCGGGCACCGCCTCGACCCGCTCCTACTGGCCGAGCGCATGGACGGTCCGTGTTCCCCTGAAGATCTTGCGGCCTGTCTCCGGGATCTGGCCCGGATCAACCGCCTGTTTCTTTCTTATCGGCCAACTCTCGGATTTCTTCAGTCCGCGGCGGAGAGAAATAGCACGGAAGTACTACGTGTTGTTGACGTGGGGTCGGGCTTCGGGGATACGCTCCGGCAGATTTACCGATGGGCCGCTCGACGGCAGGTTCGGGTGCACCTGACCGGCATCGATCTCCATCCGCACTCCGCGGCGGCTGCCCGCGCCCAGACTGAGCGCGAAGAGCTTCCGCCGGACGCCATCACGTGGATCACGGGCGACGCTTACACGCTGCCAGGGACGCCTGCACCGGACGTAATTATTAGTTCGCTGCTCACCCATCACCTCACCGACCCGGAGATCGTGCGATTTCTCGGATGGATGGAGGGGACTGCCCGCCTGGGATGGTTTATCAACGATTTGGAGCGCCAACCGATGCCTGCCCGGCTCTTCTCTGTGTTGGCACGCACGCTGCGTTGGCACCCGTTCGTGCAGCACGATGGGCCACTCTCGTTTCGCCGTGCATTTCGTGTCGCGGACTGGACGGAGCTGCTCGCCCAGGCCGGGATTGCGAGCACGGCCGCTCGGATCGTTCCGACCTTTCCTGCCCGCCTGTGCGTCAGCCGACTTCGGGCCGAGCCGCTGAACGGATCGGAAGCCACATCCGTACCGGTCTAGTAGATATGACCGACAGCGGCCAATTTGCCTCCGGAAAGTCTTTGCCCGAAGCTCTGGTTCTGGGCGGGGGGATTGCCGGATCGACGGTTGCGATCCTGCTTGCGCGCGCCGGCCGCCCGGTGACACTGCTCGAGCAGAACGCGGGCCCGCACGACAAAGTTTGCGGCGAGTTCCTATCGGCCGAAGCTTTGTACTACCTCAGACTTCTCGGGCTCGACAGTGCGGCGCTCGAGGCGTTGGGCGCGGTTCCCATCACGCATCTTCGTCTGGCGACTGGACGGACCGTCGTGTGTCGGCCGCTTCCTTTCCGTGCCCTGTCGCTGAGCCGCCGCACGCTGGACGAGGCTCTGCTGGAGTTTGCTGTCGGGGCAGGCGCGACGGTTCGCCGAGGCGCGCACGTCCAGGCGCTCACGTGGAGGGACGCTTTTTGGGAGGCGGAGCTTCGCCCTGCCACTGGTGGTCTGACACCTGGGGACGAGCTCCTCCCCCACCGGGCCCCGACGGCCTTTCTGGCGACCGGCAAGCACGATCTTCGGGGTTACCGCCGGCCTCGTGGCCGCCAGAACTCGCTGATCGCCTTCAAACAATATTTTCGCCTCGCGCCCAGAGAGGCGGCGAGCCTTGGCGGTCACGTCGAGCTTGCTCTCTACAGGGGGGGATACACCGGGCTCCAGACCGTCGAAGGCGGACGCGCGAACCTTTCCGCACTGATTGATTGCGAGGTGTACCGATCGATTGGCGGCACATGGGCGAGCCTTGTCGATCATATGACCTCGGCCACGCCGCACCTCGGGCGACGGCTTGCCGGAGCGGAGACCCTGCTTGAGAAGCCCCTGGCGCTCGCCAACCTGCCGTACGGCTTGCTGTTTCGGTCGCCGCCTCCCGATGCTGCCGCACAGGCCGCCCAGCCGCCCGGCCTGTGGCGCCTGGGCGATCAGACCGCGGTGATTCCATCGCTTTCGGGGGATGGCATGTCGATCGCGCTACATACGGCTCACCTTGCTGCTCAGATCTATCTTGCGGGCGGCGCGGCGGCGGATCTTGAGGGGCGTCTCCACGGTCAGTTGCGGCGGCAGGTTGGGCTGGCGACGCGGATTTCGCAGACGATCGTCGCCCCGGCGGCGCATCCCCTGATTGAGGTGGCGGGCCGTGTTCTACCTTCGCTTCTGCCCTTTTTTGCGCGGGCGACCCGCATCTCCGACCGGGTTCTCGTCCGATAGCGCAAAGGTTGTAGGCGAATAAAAGGCGAATAGGTGTACCCTCATACGAGGGCTAATGACCTCCGCGCTCCAACCCGATCGCTTCAGTTTTCTGCACATCGACCTGAACAGCTTCTTCGCGTCGGTCGAGCAGCAGTTGCACCCCGAATACCGCAACCGACCGCTGGCCGTCGTCCCCACCACAGGCGACACGACCTGCTGCATTGCGGCGTCGTACGAAGCCAAAGCCCTGAAGATCAAGACTGGAACGCAGGTCGGCGAGGCGAAGAGGATCTGCCCCGAGATCATTCTTGTGGAAGGCAACCACAGCACCTACGCGGAGTTTTCGCACCGGATCGCCGCTGCCGTCGAGCGGTGCTGTCCGGTCGCGCACACACCGTCGATCGACGAGATGGTGTGCCAGCTGATCGGCCGCGAACAGGAGCCGCCACGCGCTCGGAAGATTTCTCTTGCGATCAAACAGGCCATCCGCGACGACGTTGGCGAGACTCTCCGCTGCTCGGTGGGGATGGCGCCGAATCGCTATCTCGCGAAGATCGCCTCTGACATGCAGAAGCCCGACGGCCTGATTGGGCTGTTGCCGTCGCAACTGCCGAGAGCGATCGCGCACCTGGAGCTCCGCGACCTGCCTGGGGTGGGCGCGCGCACCGAAGCTCGCCTGAACGCCAAGGGCATCACGACCATGCCGCAGCTGCTTGGGCTGGACCTGCCCGGGATGCGCCGGCTCTGGGACTCTGTCTGGGGCGACCGCATTTATCACTGGCTGCGGGGATACGACACGGGCGACGATGGGGCGCCGGTCGCCTCCGAGGTTCAGAAGTCGCTCGGCCACTCGCACGTCCTCGCTCCCGAGTTCCGGACGCCTGAGGGGGCCTGGGCTGTTGCGCACAAGCTGCTGCACAAGGCGGCGATGCGCCTGCGGATGGAGAAATTTCACACGACGACTCTCGGTCTCAGCATCAAGTTTTCCCTGACCCGAGAGCAGGCCGTTGAAGCTGCCGCCCGCGTCCGCCGTCATTACAGCGGCGTTCGCACGCTTGGCTGGGCCATGGAGGCCCGCTTTGTTCCTTGCCAGGACACCTTTACGCTGATGGAAGCGCTTCGCGGCATGTGGGCCCAGTGCCCCCAGACGCACCTTTTCCAGCGTCCGTTCTACGTCGATATTGTGTTTAATACGCTGCTGCGGGAGTCGGAACTCCAACCCAGCCTGTTCCCCGAACCTCCGCACCTGGCAGAGCTTTCCGCCACCATGGACAAGCTGAATCTCAAGTTTGGCCACACTACTGTGCACTTCGCCGGGATGCTGCCCGCGCGCGAATCCGCACCGACGCGCATTGCGTTTACGCAGATCCCTGTGCAGTACGGGGTCGAGTATATGTAGGTGGGAGGGAACATGACGATTTCGAGACTGAGTAAACTGCTGCGCCTTGCCTTGTCTCATCTGGCAATTAGCCTGTTCGCTTTGACCGTTGCGCGCTCACAAAGTTCTATTACGATCACCTCGCCCTCGATGGACGCCGCGACAGCAGCCGCGAGCCGCACGACTTATGTTGCACCGGTCTACCCACCCATCGCAAAGGCCGCGCAGGTGGTGGGCACAGTTGTGCTGCAGATCGAGATCGAAGCCGATGGGTCCGTGGGCAAGGTCAAGGTTCTAAGTGGACCGCCAATGCTGAATGGTGCGGCGGTGGAAGCAGTCAAGCAGTGGCGGTACAAACCTCAGTCCCTGGACGGCGCATACGCTGCCGTCAGCACAACCGTGTCGGTCCCTTTCACGCTGGGCAAACCGGCAGTAAAGGATGAGGAGATCCAACGATCCTTCTTCCCGCTTTCTAACCAGTGCCATAAAGCCGTCGCTCAAAACTCGTCGACAGAGGAGCAAGCCGATCTTTGTCGCCGCGCTGCAGAGGTGGCAGATCAGTTCGCCCCCGATACCCGGTACATCGAACGACGTTCGGCGTACACATACGCGACTACTGCGCTCCTTCGCAACCGCCAGATGAAAGAAGCCGTCAAGTACTCCGAGAAAGCCGTCAGTGTTTCAGAAAAAGCCGATGACGATCACTCTGGTCGAGCCGCGGTCTACGGTGTGCGAGCTCAAGCAAAAGCAGCGACGGGAGATTTGGCCGGAGCGGACCTGGACCTTACTCGTGCTGAAAAGGAACAGCGGGCCGGCCTGGACAGCCCGGCAGGTCATGCACTTCATGCGGAGTATACACACACGTTGATCAGCTTGCTGCGGTTCCATGCTCAGATCTCCGAAGCACTTGGTAACAGCGAAGCAGCGCAAGCGGAGCTCGCCGAAGCAAGCAAACTGCAGCCTTGAATCGCACATTCTTCCCTGAATGACTTGTGAGCAATGTGACTTCAGGCGCGGGTCTCTAGTGTGCGGCGAAGCCGAAGGCGCCGTCGTTGATGGCTGCGGAGGTGAACTGGTTTGCTGGGACTGCGGCGCCAGTGGCCGATGCCGGAAACGTGGCGATCAGCGGAGGTACGGGGATCGGCGTCTGGGGCAGATCGTAGTTCTCGAACTGGCTGACGACGTAGATGTTGTCGGCGGCGTCGATCTGGAGGTGCGTGGGACCGACGCCGAAGGTGCCGAAGTTGCCGACGATCGTCTTTACGGGCAGGGCGTTGCCGTCCGCGCCGGGGGCGAACTCTGCGACTTCGGTGGCGTTGATCCAGGGGTTCGCGGGGTTGGAGACGATCGCAAAGAGGTTGCCCGCCGCGTCGACCGCGATACTTGCCGTGTTTGAACCGAAGCCGGCGTTGGCGCCGACCAGGGTACGGACCGGTGTGGCCGCGCCGCTTGCGCCCGGAGCGTAGACGACGACCTCGGTGGGATTTTGCAGGCCGGCCGCCGTGCCGTGAAGATACCCGAGCACGTAGAGCGCGCCGGAGCCGTCGACGGCGAGATCCATGCTGCCATTGAAGACCGCAGGATCCCATTGGAGCGTACGCACCGGCGTGGAGGCGCCGTTCGCGTCGGCGGCGAAGACTTCGACCGTGCCCAGAAAGCCGTTGGCAACGTAGATCTGACCGGCGCTATCGACAGCGATGCTGCCGACGAGGTAGATCGGCGGTTGGCCGGTGAGGATGGTGCGCACGGGCTGGGCGTTACCGGTGCTGCCCGCGGCGTAGACCAGGATCTCCGGGACGCCCGGGTTGCCGCCTCGCGTGCCGGCGACGTAGATATTGCCTGCGCTGTCGGTGGTCATGGCCAGGGTGGTGAGGTCGACGGGAAGCGGGAGCGTGGAGATGGGCGAGGTGGTGCCGGTACCGTTGGAGGCGAAGCCTACCACCTCCATTGCACTGTTGCCAGCGACGGCCGGGTTGAGGACAAGGGTGTAGAGCGTACGGAACGACGGCGCGATTGGGGGTGGCGGTGCGAGAGTGCTGGAGGGGGTCGAGCTGGAACAACCGGCGAGGCCTGCGACGACCGCGAGGATGAGACAGTTTCTGGACCAGAGGCGGAAGGGAGCGGGCGGGATCGATAAGACGGGGGTAGACCGGGCAGGCGTAGAGCAGGCGGATGCGGATAAGCGAGACAAGGTGAGCTCCTTTTTCTCGTCGCACGGGCGACGGGAACTCTCAGTGTCGCGATTATCCGCTCCTGTCAGATGGATGTGCAAGCGCAAATATCGAGATCCGATTGGATCGGGCCGGGCTGGGCTGGGCTGGGCTGGGCCCGGAGGTAACGTGTCTAAAGGAACGTTCGGTCAAGGCGCTCCTAGCGTTTTAAGTCTGACGCGCACGCACCGTATGGGAGAATCTGGACACGCCCAGACCTCCCGATCGGGCTTGAAGGTGCTCGATCATGCGATGTCGTCCTGTCTTCCTTTTGGTTCTGCTGGCGGTACTGACGTCGAACTTCAGATCTGCAGGGGCCGAGACCTTTCGCAATCCGATGCGGATCCCGACCACCAGCGATCCTGCCGCCGTCCTGGTCGGGGACGTCAACAATGACGGCGTGCCCGACATATTGTGGGAAGACACGTCCGCCGTCCCGTTTGTCCTTCACGTTCTGCTTGGGCAACACACCGGCGGGTACCTGCCCGGGCCTGATCTCGTGTTGCCCCCCAACTCCGGGGGTTGCCGTCTGTCTGATTCCAACCGCGATGGGAAGCTCGACCTTGTCTGTACCTCCAGCGTCAGCTTCAACGCCTCCGTTCTGATCTTGCTCGGCAATGGCGACGCGACCTTCGGTGCGCCAAGAGGCATCGCCCTCCCAACCTCGAATGAGAATTACTTCTATTCCGTTCTCTCCCCGCCTTTCGATATCGATGGCGACGGCCTCCCGGACCTGATCGTCAGTGACGCCATCAACGAGCGGTCTTACGTCCTGCTTGGCGACACAGCCGCCGGTTACAGGGTCGCCGCTACTCTCCAGACGAACCTCTTCCCTGCTGCCGTCGTGGACGTGAACGGCGACGGCAAGCCTGATCTCCTCTACGCTGAAGGCCCGACGGTCGCCCTCGGGAACGGAGGTGGCGGCTTTGGTCCCTTCCACTCCTTTTCACAGGCCTTCGACTACACCAACTTGTGCGCATTCGCCGATATGGACGGCGATGGCCGCGTCGATGCTGTCTGCGGCTACATGGATGTGGTTGACAATGTCGATATCGATGGCCAGACCCACCTTATCGTCCTGCACGGCAACCCTGACGGCACCTTCAACCCAGACCCCATCTCTGACAAGGTTTTTGGCGACAGAGACACTCAATACGACGGCTTTGGCAGCTTCATCGCGCCGCTTCTGATTCGGGACCTGAACGGAGACGGCATACCCGACATTTTGGCTTCCTCCGCGGACGGGTTTACGGTCCTCTTCGGCGGCCCCAACCTCACCTTTAGCGATCCAAGGCACTATGCCGTGGGTCTCTACGCATCCGTGTACGGTTTACCAGCGAACTCTTTTGACCAGATCGTCGACCTGAACCGCGACGGCAACCTCGACGTGGTCGGCTTCGGCCCCAACAGCATCTTTATCACGCACGGACGCCCTGACGGCACCTTCGATACCGCGCCAAGCCTCGAAGTCGCCGAGGTGATCGGCTATGCGACCGTTGCCGACTTTAACGGCGACGGCATTCCCGACCTGGTCGCGAGCGGCGATACGAGTCTGCGCCTCAACCTGGGCAGGGGCGACGGCACCTTTCTCCCCTACACCTCCATCTCACGCAACGGCATTGACTTCAGCACACCGCTCTCTGCGACAAACGCCCACATCGCCCATGGAGACTTCAACGGCGACGGCAAACAGGACATCCTCGCGGTGGGGTCCTCGAGCATCTACCAGTACGACACCTACCTGTTCCTCGGTCACGGAGACGGCACCTTTGATCCGCCGCGACTGGTGCCGCAAACTTCGACACTTTATCCTCTGTTCTCGATCCTGAGCGACAACACCATCCTAGACATCAACGGCGACGGGCGCTCTGACGTCGTCATCGGATATGACGGCGGTACACCTGGAAGCCCGAGCCATATCGACGTCGCCCTCTCAAACGGGGACGGTACCTTTCGCGTCGTCTCCTCGCCCGCACCCGGGGAGCCGCTCGTCTCCCCGCGCGTGGAATACAACCTCGTCAGCACCTTGCCCGCCTTCGCCGACTTCGATCGGGACGGCAAGCTTGACGTCGCCGTCACCGGTCGCGACAACACCTATGTCCTTCGCGGGCACGGTGACGGGAGCTTTGAAAGCACAGGTGCCGTGCTGCCGGTTCCCCCCTTGCTGCAGAGCGCCAGCCACGGAGGCGTCGCGGTCGCAACCGGAGACTTCGACGGGGATGGGAACCAGGATGTCGCTGTCCTCTCCAGCCTGAGCATGTATGATCCCATGAACCCCAGCGCCCCCTCTTCGGCCGTTTTCATCTACTACGGCGCGGGCGATGGCACCTTCTCCGCCCCGGTCACGGCTGCGACCTTCAACCGTGCCTACAGCGACATCCACGCGGCGGATCTGAACCAGGACGGACGCTCCGATCTCCTCCTCGATCGAGCAGGTATATCCGGCCTTTCCGACCCTTTCGTGAGCATCGTTCACGCTCTGCCCGGACGCACCTTTGGCCCCGAAGCGATCTACACGGTAGGCCCCGGCAACTCCAGCCTGGCGATTGCTGATATGAACCGCGACGGCCTCCCCGACCTTGTCGTCGCGAATGGAGATTTGGACGTCGGCGCCGGGGCCGCCACCGTACTGCTGAACCTTGGCAACACCCCTGTGGTTACCGGCGCGCTCTACGGCACGCCGGAGCCCTCCGCCGTCGGTCAGACCTTCACGCTGAACGCCAACCTCACATCACCTGGCGCAGCGACGCTCGCAGGCAGCGTCACCTTCACGATCGATGGCGCCCCCGCGGGCTCCGCCGCTCTCTCGGGCAACGTCGCCTCGATCTCCGTCCCGGGCAATCTCTCGATTGGCAGCCACACGCTTGGCGCTGTGTGGCCCGGCGACACCACCTATCCCGCCGCTACGCTTACGGGCCGCCACGTCGTCACCGGCCTCGCCTCAACCATCAGCATTATTGCCGTCCCGAACCCGAGCCTCGCCGGCGGCCTCGTGACCTTCAACATCGCCGTCGTAGCCAGCACCGGCGGCCCAGCGGTTCCTACCGGCTCCATCTCGTTGATGGACGGTCAAACGACCCTCGCCACCCTACCCCTTAACGCGGGCGCCGTCCGCCCCTTCTCCATAACAAATCTCTCGATTGGCAGCCACACCATCACCGCGACCTACGGCGGCGACAGTCTCTTCGCCTCGTCGTCCGCCTCGGTTGTGGAGGTGGTCAAGGGCGTCGGGACCGCATCGACCCTGTCTGCCGCCCCGAATCCAGCCTCGGTCGGCCAGACCGTCATTCTCTCCGCGGTCGCTGCCAACGCCCCAACCACAGATCAAATCACCTCCACCGGAGCTCTCCTGGGCGCCTTCACCTTCACCGACGGCGCCTCTATTCTCGGCGTGGTCCCGATCGACGGCGCAGGTCGCGCCACGCTCTCGGTCGCCTTCTCGTCTGTCGGACCGCACTCCCTTACCGCCGTCTACTCCGGCGACGCCACCCACCTCGCGAGCTCCGCCACATCTGTCGAGCAGATCGTCGCAAGCAGCGTCATCGCTTTGTCCGCCAATCCAAACCCCGCGTACCAGGGGGCCAGTGTCGTCTTCTCCGCCAATGTCCTCGCGCAGGGCGGAACGAGCGGAGCCAACCTCTCCGGCACAGTGCAGTTTCTCGACGGCAGCACACTTTTGGGGACGGTTCCCCTCTCCGGCTCAGCCGCGGTCTTCACCACGAATCGGCTCTCCGTCGGTCAGCACAGCATCACGGCGGTCTACTCGGGCGCGGGCACACTTGTCGGATCGACCTCCGCCCCGCTGACCGAGACCATCCTCCTCTCGGACTTCGCCATCTCGTCCACCCCGGCAACTCTGTCGCTGCGCACCGGCCACCACCTCACCTTTACGGTCACCGCGACCAGCATCGGCGCCTTCGCCGATACGCTCACCCTCTCCGTTCAGGCGCTTCCGCTCCACACCAGCACGTCGTTCCCGCGCGGCTCCGGCCTTCCCCTGGCGGCTGGAGCGAGTGCCTCCGCCCCGGTGTATCTCGACACCGACGACGTGATCGGATATCTTGGCCGCGCGGAGACTCCCGACAGGGGTCCACGCCACCCGCAAACTTCCGGCTCCGCCCTCTACGCCGCCATTCCCGCCGGCCTGCTCGCTCTGGTCGGGCTTCTACGCCGAAAGAAGCAACTTCCCTTCCTCCTCGCAGCCTTGGGTGTGCTCCTGCTCGGCTCGGCGAGTGGATGTTCCGGGAAATATCCCTCCTCGACCGCCCCCGGCAGCTACATCTTCCGCGTCTCGGCGACTGGAGCCTCCACGGGCGCAACGCACACCGTTGACATCCCTCTCCTCGTCTCCGAATAACTGAACCACAACATCGCTTGGGACCGCCTTAACGGTCCTCACCTTGGCACCGCCGCAGAGCAGGTGGCCTGCCAAGGTGAGGACCTAGGCAAATCTTTCCGCCCGTAGGGTCGAAACGGCGATGTGGAGGCGCCCTAGACCTCGATCGCTCCCCCATCCCGGCCAAACCGCCCGGCAAACGTGGCATAAGTCTGCGACTTTTGCGCGATGAAGGACCCGCCCCCGAGCAAGCAGACTAATCGAGAACAGACGATCTCATCAACGATCGACCTTTACTCGAGGAAATCACATTGCATCGCTTGAACGGCTGGCAAGTATCTTTGGTTATGGTTTTGGGTGTGTTGCCCTTTTTTCTGCTCTTCGGTTGCGGTTCGCTGGAGAAGAGCCTTCTTGATCCGGCGAGCACGGTGAACATACAGGGTATGGTGCGGGGCGGGCAGCATACGATCGCGGGCTCGATGGTACAGATGTACGCGGCGGGCTCGACCGGCAACGGATCTTCGTCGAAGGCGCTTCTCGCGCATCCCGTTCAGACCGGCAGCGATGGTGGATTCACCATCTCGGGCCCGGTCGCCTGCCCGTCTGCGAGTTCTCCGGTGTACCTCGTCGCGACGGGTGGCAACCCTGGACTTTCCGCCGGTGTCGAGAATTCCTCGATTGCCCTGATGGCTAACCTGGGTTCCTGCGGAGACCTTTCCAAGGTGTCCTTTGCGACGATCAATGAGGTCACGACGGTGGGCTCGATCTGGCCTCTCGCAGCGTACGCTCGATCCGCGTCGCAGATTGGCTTCGGCAACATGGACGTGCAGGGTTTCGACGCGGCGGAGGAGAGCATGGGCAAGCTCGTCAACGTGGCAGAGGGCACGGCTCCCGGCCCCATGCTGGTGACCGGCGACGTCCCACCGACGGCCAAGCTCCATACGCTTGCAAACATCCTGGCAGCCTGCGTGGACTCGACCGGCGGCCGGGCCGGGGATGGAAGTGCGTGTGGCCGACTCTTTTTGACCGCAGCTTCCGAAGGCTCCGCGGCGCCCACGGATACGCTGGCCGCGGCGATCGCGGTCTCGCAGAACCCCGCGCACAATGTTGATCAGATCTACAGCCTCGTACCGTCGACCGGAGCCTTCGGTCCAGATCTCCTCGCGCCTCCCGCGGATTGGACGCTTCCGGTTCTGTCCGTCCCGGCAGAACCCTCTATATCGCCTGACACCGGGATCATCGGCCAAACCGTGACGATCACCGCGGGCTCGCCGGACTCGCTGCTTTTCTACACCGTGGACGGTAGTGTTCCGACAGCATCCTCGCTTCCGTACTCGGCACCGATCGCCCTCTCCAGCTCTCAGACTATCCAGGCGGTGGCAGTCAAGGGCGGCCTGAGCAGCGCCGTAGCTTCGAGAACCTTTAATCTCAGCTCCTTACCGCTGGTCGTGACGCCCGGAGCCATGACGCTGACCGCCACGAAACAGCAGAAGTTCACGGCGGCGATGGGAGGTGTCCAGCAACGGGCCGTCGCCTGGTCGCTGAGCCCGGCCGTAGGCACCATCTCCTCGGCCGGCCTCTACATTGCGCCGTCGTCGATCAGTTCTGCGCAGACGGTCACGGTGACGGCAACCACCCTGACCGGCGCCTCCCACTCGGGCAGTGCGAGCATCACGCTGGCGCCTCCGGTAAGTGTGGCCGTCACCCCGGGTAGCGTAACCCTGACCTCTTCCGGAACACAGGCGTTCACGGCGGCCGTCGCCGGCACATCGAATACGGCGGTCACCTGGTCCCTGAACCCGGCTGTGGGCAGCATCTCGACGGCCGGCGTCTACACCGCACCGGCGACGATCTCCGCCGCGCAGAGCGTTACTGTCACCGCGACCAGCGTTGCCGATAGTACGAAGTCGGCGAGCGCCAGCATCTCGTTGGCGCCTCCGGTGGGCGTGGCCGTCAGCCCCGGCTCGACGACCCTGACGGCCTCGCGGACGCAGGCTTTCACCGCGGTCCTTACCGGCACATCCAACACAGGTGTCACCTGGTCGCTGAACCCGGCTGTGGGCAGCATTTCGTCCGCCGGCGTCTACACCGCACCGGCGACGATTTCGGCCGCGCAGAGCGTCTCCGTGACCGCCACCAGCGTTGCCGATAGCACGAAGTCAGCCAGCGCCAGCATCTCGTTGGCGCCTCCGGTTGGCGTGACCCTCAACGTCGGGGCGGTCACCCTGACCTCCTCGGCGACGCAGATGTTCACGGCATCCGTAACGGGCACGACGAACACGGCCGTGACCTGGACGCTCAGCCCTGCGGTCGGCACCCTTTCCGGAGGTCTGTACACCGCACCGGCGACGATCTCTGCCGCGCAGACCGTTACGGTCACCGCCACCAGCGTTGCCGATAGCAGCAATTCGGCCAGCGCCAGCGTTTCTCTGGTTGCTAACAACGGCCCCATCTCGACCTTCTACGTCGACAATGTGAATGGCAACGACCTAAACCGCGGCGATAGCCCGACCACTGCGTTTGCCACGATCGCGAAGGTCAACTCGCTCGCTCTGACGGGTGGGCAAACGGTCGCCTTCAAGGCAGGCGACGAGTGGCACGAGGTCCTCACCCTTTCTCACTCGGGGACCTCGGGAGCGCCGATAACCTTCACGTCGTACGGAAGCGGAGCGCAGCCCATCATCAGCGCGGCCGATACGGTCTCGGGATGGACCCAGGGAACCGGTGTCGCCGCGCAGGAGACGTGTTCGGCTCCTGCCTTCTGTTCCGGCTTTGAGGCTCCAGGGTTCAGTGACTGGACCTCGGCCAGCACAAGCAACAACGACAGCTACATGAACCTTTCGACCGCCCGATCCAATCACGGCGCCACTTCGATGGCCGTGACTTCGGCCAACGGGAGTGACACGCGCGGTTGGGTGACGCGAAGCATCGCTGCTCCCGGCCCCAACGGCACGCTTTCGGTTCGGTGGTACTTCCTTGCGCCCGCGGGCAGCCTGAAGCCGAACAATGCTCTCCGGATGCTCTATCTCACCAGCGGCGGAACTCAGGTGGGATTCGCCACCCTGACGACGGACGGAACCGGCACGCCAAGTGCAATCGACTTCTACGACACGGAGCACTCGCTCCGGATCCTGAACCCCACGCCGCTGACCGGCTACGTCGCCGGACAGTGGAATGAACTCGAGATCGACATTGCCATCTCCAGCACGAACGGTGGAGGAACGGTCTACCTCAACGGCAATCTTCTCTCGCAGCTCAACAACATCGACACCAGCGGCGACGCGGGCATCGACGCGGTGTCCTTGGGCAACCTGGCGTACGGCGGCGCGGTTGCGCCGGGGGGAACGATTTACTTCGATGACGTCAAGATGTCCACCTCGGCGAACGTCGGCACCTTTAGCGGCGGGATTCCCACCAACGTCTGGTACCGCGGCCAAACGGCAGACCCGAAGCTGATCAATTTCAGCGGACAGGCCGGTACGCCGGTGAGCTCCGTCGGAGCGATCACAGCGGTAAACCAATTCTCCTGGGACGGGTCCAGACTGTACGTCTACTCCGCGCAAAACCCGACAAATCTGGTGGAAGTCCCGCAGCGGGACTCTGCCGTGACCAGCTCGGGCGCCTCTTACATCACCTTCCAGAATTTGCAGTTTCAGGGAGGCCGCACGTACAACGTCTTCTGCGGACAGAGCGTAAGATCCTGCGATCACTGGGATTTTGAAACCGATACCTTCACCGCCGGCTACTCCAACGAGCTCTACATCCAGCCGTACCCGGGCACGCTGCCGGCGGGTCCAACAGTTCGCAACAGCACGTTCAAAGGCAGCGGCGCCAACGGCATCGCGCTCGCCGGCCCCGGTGCGACAGGAGCCTACATCGTGAACAACGAGTTCTATGATCTCAGCAAGATCTACAACACTGCCTATAGTCAAAATACCTGGAGCGACGCTATCGAGGGCTACTCGGGGGACGCGTCTGATGGCGCCGGAACCTATATCGGCTACAACAACATCCACGACATCGGGATTGGTCAGTCGCAGATCTATGGCGGCGGCATCCATCCCGACACGGTCACCGGTTGGACGATCGAGCACAACACCATCCGCAATATAAACGCGGCAGGGATCAACCTCGAGAAGGGCTCCAACAACACAGCTCGCTACAACCTCATCGTGAACGGCGGCCAGCTTCCCTACCAGGCAGGATTGGTGATCCGCGCAGGCGACGGATCGAGCGTCAGCAACGCGCTGGTCGAATACAACACGATGTACGGTGGATGGTGGGCGTGCAACCTGCAGATCCAGCAGAACGCCGGCGCTGTGGCAGCGACCAACATCACCTTCCGCAAGAATATCTGCGCGGGAGCCAACTCGAACACGCAGTTCTACGCCGATGCAGGCTGGAACGGCTCCGGAAACAGCATCACGAACAACAACTTCGGTGTCGCGGCTAACTACTGGGTGATCCTTGGGCAGACGATCTACTCCAGCTACGGCAGCCTCTCCGCGCCCGTCACGGGAAGCATTCCGGGCGATCCGCTCTTTGTCAATCCGGCTGGGGGGAACTTCACGCTCCAAGCCAACTCGCCTGCCAGCGGGATCGGAGCCTTCCCCCAAAACTAGCGACCCTGAGAGCCACCTTGCGCAGTGAGATTCGATGGGGCCGCGTACGCTACGAAGTCAGCGTCGCGGTCCCCGTCGAACTCGAGCAGTTCCCTGAAACTACCTGAATCGAAGTCAGCGTCAGCGTCTTTCCCGCGGGATCCAAGGTGCCTGCTAAAGTGACCGTCGACCCGCCGGTCTCGTTGCTGGCGATCGTTAACAAAACGTGCTGCCCGGTGATGGTACTCTCGATCGCTTGTAGCGTGCCTCCGGTGAAGCATGAGACGCCACTAAAGGTTGCCGAACCTCCGACGTGGAAGTATCCCAGGCCGTCTGAAAAGGAGTCCTGAGCCAGAGTAAGGCTTATAGTTCTGCCCGAGGATGATGCTGCATTCCACGCTCCGGCGTAGGTTCCCGACATCGCCGCGATCTTGGTCCCTGCCAGCTTTCCCTTTACGCCGTCGGAGCAGCCGCCAGAGATCGAGAAGGTGCCCGTAAGATTGTCTGCCGTGGTTCCATTCCCTCCGGTAAGCGTGAGGTACTGCCCGGCAACCGATAGAGAGACCAGCGACAAGGAGGTTGTCGACACATTGCCTTGCAGAGGCACCGTAGCGAGACCCAGGAAGCATGACGATGGGGCGACTGGCTGCAACTCCGCCACGACAGGACTTGGACCGCTCGGCGGCGGAGCCTCCTGCAAAATAGAGCCGGAGAGGGCCGAGAACGGCGAAGTTCCGGACGTGGTTGTAACAGCAATTTCCCAGTTGCCCGTTAGGGTGCTACTGCCTGGCGACACCGGAGCGGAGTTGATGGTGTAGCCGAGCACACCGCAGCCCGCCATCGCCAACGTAGCCAACGTTGCCGCGATGCCTCGGGTGAGCCCTGTCGAGCGAGAGATCAGATTGGTCTTGTGTTTTGCGTCCGTAACTTCTCTGTCGGGCAGTTGCATTGGGTCCGTCAATTCGGTGCGTTTTCGGCAGATTCGTTATTGCTTCAGCGAGAGCCTGGATCCGTTGAACGAATCCAGACAGTTGCTTCCGGCGAGATTGATACTGTTTACTGTCAGGGTCGTGGCGCCTGAATCGATGGTGCCGTCCAGGGTGAGTGGCGCCCCGCTCGTGGAATCGGTTGCCGCAACGAGGTGGAGCGAGCTGCCCGAGAGTGAGCTTTGAACTTCATCGATCGTGCCCGAGGTCAGACACGCAGCGCCCGTGAAAGACGTGGACCCGGAGACCTGAAAGCTACCCTGCCCCGTACCCTGAGACGTCTGTTTGATCGTGATGTGGAGTGCAGGAGAGGCGCTCGCATCGGTTTGAAATGTGCCCGAGAGGGTAGCGTACTTCGTTCCTACGATCGTTCCAGTTGCCTTGTCGGCGCAGCCACCAGCGACCGTGTATGACCCGCAGAGCGATACTCCTGTACAGTTCTGACTCAGATTGAGGGTCACCGTCTGTGAGTCGTACGGGAAAGCAGTGAGCTCGGACAACGGCGATTTGGTGTATCCACCGAGATCGAGCACCTTGATGTCTGCGAAACAAGCGTTGGATTGGACTTGCAGAGAGGCTGTTATTGCGTACGAACCGTCTGTCGATGCATTTGCTTCGTTGACGAAGCCCGAAAGTGTGTTGAACGGAACCGTTCCGGTCGACGAAGTCTGAAACTGATAGTTTCCTGTCAGAGAAACAGCCGGCGGAACAGGGGGTGCGGTCCCGCCACCACCGCCGGACCCGCCCGAGCCGGAGCCGCCCGAAGACGACGAACACCCCACCGCCTCGATTGCGATCACGGAGACCAAAACGGTCCGAAGTAAATTCCCTGCTGCCGTCATCGCATTGCCTCGGAGCTCCCTTAACCAAACCATGTCTGAACCAAGTACGGAATCCTAGACACCAAAACACACTCTACAAAGCGAAGTTCCTCTGCAGTTGCGCCGAAATGGGTGTCCTGCTGAGGCAACCCGAGACCCGTGATGGCCGACGGAGCAGTTTAACATAAGGGACCCGAAAGCGTCCCGCTCCGTTGATGCTGCGTCCGCTTCTCTACTCAGGGCCGCACCTCCATGCCACATTTCCATATAGTGCGCCGGAATCCGCCGTGTCTGCCCGATTCTGCGCGATTTTTAGTCAAAACTTCTCACCTTTTGAGTTTTATTCCCATTCCGGCAAAACCTCTATCCAGTTAGTATCAGTTATGGTTTTATTTCTGGCTTTTTCTCTCGCGTTAGGGCACGCGGAAGTAGATACGCGCGTCGCCGAAATGAGTCTGATGATTCCTCCAGAGCCTGCTCCGAAAACCAGTTGATTGCGGCAAATTCGGATCTGACGCCCTTCCAAAGTCCGGATCTGCCGCCCTCTCAGAGCTCGGATTTGCCGTCCTTCCAGAACTCAGACGACCCAAGCGGCAATGGATCTTCGCCCGGGACCACCTACTACGTCGATAACCAAAACGGCAGTGATCTCAACCGCGGTGACACCCCATCGCAGCCGTTTGCCACCGTTGCGAAGATTAATTCGCTCCAGCTTTCCCCCGGTCAGACGGTCGCGTTCAAAGCTAGAGACGAATGGCACGAGCAACTCAACATCTCGCAATCCGGCACATCCGGCGCTCCCATCACCTACACTTCTTACGGAGATGGAGCGCAGCCGATCCTGAGCGCAGCCGATCCTGCCAGCGGTTGGAACCGGGGCAGCGGCGCGGCACCACAGGAAAGCTGTGGCGCTCCAGCCTTCTGTTCGGGATTCGAATCGGGAAACTTTGGCGACTGGACCGCCATTACAGCAACAACGACACCACCGTTTCGATCACCACCGCCCAAAGCGCACACGGCACGTCCTCCATGGCCATCTACTCAAACTTGGGCGTCGACACGCGGTCCTCGGTCACCCAGAAGGTCGCAGCTTCGGGACCGAATAGCACGCTCGCCTTCCGCTGGTACTTTCTCGCTCCAAGCGGAAGCCTCAAGTCCAACAGTATTCTCAGGATGCTCAATCTCGCGAGCCACGGAGCGCAGGGCGGATTCGCCACCATGACGACCGATGCTTCCGGCAATCCCAGCACGCTGGACTTTTACGATACCCGGCACGGGCTCAGGATCCTAAATCCCACACCTTTGAACGGCTACCTCCCCGGACAGTGGAACGAGATCGAGATCGACGTTGCTATCTCCGCCACCTTGGGAGGCGGATCACTCTATCTCAATGGAAATCTTCTGTCCCAAATCAACAACATAGATACCAGCGCCGACCAGGACATCGATTCGGCTGAACTGGGCAACACTGCCTTCGGTGGCGCTATCATTGCTGGCGGTACGATCTACTTCGATGATGTAAAGATGTCGACTTCGGCAAACGTCGGTCCCTACAATGCCGGCCTTGCTACGAACGTCTGGTACCGCTCCCAGACTACAGACCCGAAGTTGATCAACGTCAACGGCCAGGCAGGAACTCCAGAAAACTCCTCGGGCGCCATCATAGGTCCGAATCAATTCTACTGGGACGGATCTACCTTATATGTTTACTCCCTCACCGATCCGTCCGGAATCGTGGAGATCCCGCAACGCAGCTACGCGATTCAGAGCCCAGGTAGCTCCTACATTACAGTGTCTGGACTAGAACTCCGAGGTGCGCAGCTATACGACCTCTTCTGTACAAACGCTTGCTCCCATTGGACTGTTCAGAACAACACCGTTGATGATAGTTACTCGACAGCGGTCTTCTTTGAGGTAAATGGCGGTAGCTCCGTGGATGGCATCTTCATCGCGAACAACGTTGTAAAAGGCAATGGTGCCGGCGGCATCCAAGTCAATAATGGTATCGGCATAGTCAACATTGTTGGAAACGACGTCTCGGACTTTGCCAAGATGTATAGCACGTCCAATGGAACACAGAACATGTACGCCGACGGCATCGAGATGTACTCTCAGAGCGGGCGCGAAGGGACCGGATACATCTACCTTAATAATGTGCACGAGGGTGGTGTGGGTTCCTCTCAGGACTATGGCGGAGGCATTCACGCCGACACGGTAGCGGGTGTTGACATCGAGCTAAATCACATTCGCAACGTCAATGGCGACGGGATTCAGATCGAGAAAGGTTATAGCCACTAACATCACTTTTCGGAAGAACATCTGCACCGGCGCCGCCTCCGGAACGCAGTTCTATGCCGATCAAGGTGCGAATAACACCGGAAACGTCTTCTTCGATAACAGCTTCGGTGTCGCCACTCCCAACTTCATCTATTCAACCTAGTTCACGCGGCGATGTATGCTGATTTTGATGCTGCTGTAGGCACGTGGACCGGAAGTGTGGAAGGCGACCCGCTATTTTTTGATCCAACTCATGGCGACTTCACCCTTTAGACGACGTGTCCCGCGCGTGGCATCGGAGCCTATCCGTAACTTGAGTTTTAGAAAGGACGAGGGAGCCAGTATGCATGTCCTTTTATCGGCTTACGCATGTAGGCCCGGCAGCGGAACGGAGGCAGGCAATGGTTGGGGCTGGGCCACAAAACTAGCTGCCTGCGGATTGTGCGTCCACGTGCTTACTGTCGCGAGCAGTCGAGACCTGATCGAGGCTGAGTTACAAACCTCGCCCGTGCCAGGTCTCTCCTTTTCTTTTGTAGAACCGGCGCGGAAGATCGGGTACGAAGGCGGCGGATCCCACTATCTAGCCTGGCAATTTGCTGCGCTCAAAGCTGCCCGGCCCCTGCACAGATCCGATCCCTTCGACGTCGTACACCATGTTACCTACGGCAGCATCCACGTGCCGTCACAGCTATGGAGACTCAAGATCCCTGTCATCTTTGGGCCGGTCGGTGGTGGTCAGACATCGCCGTACAGCATGCGATCCTACTTCGGCGCTGACCAGAGAAAAGAGTTAACCCGAACCATAACTACTCTCATGCTTCCATACTCTCCGCTTCACCGGTATTGGATGGGTCGTATGGCCGTGGTTCTTGCTACCAACGACGAGACACTCTCATTGATGCGAAGGCTCGGCAGGAAAGATGCCGTTCTGAGTATGGATACCGGCTTGCCCGAAGCATATTTCGCAGAAACTCCGAGACGCTTTCTTGAGCAGAAAGGCCCGCTGCGTCTACTTTGGGTTGGTCGCATGTTACCCAGAAAAGCTCTAGCACTTACTCTTGATGCTCTCGCTCAAACGAAGGTGGATCTTACTCTCACTGTTCTAGGTGATGGCCTACCTGAGAACGTCGTGCGGCAGATGATCATGGAGAGAGGACTCGATGAGAAGGTGATCTGGAGCGGCAAGCGCTCCTCGTGGTCGGAGGTCCGAGAAGCTTATCAGGTTCATGATGCCTTCCTATTCAACAGCCTGCGAGACTCCATGGGATCACAGCTCCTCGAGGCTATGGCGCTCGGCCTGCCGATCGTCACACTCGATCACCAGGGCGCGCATTCCCTGGTTCCCTCTGAAGCCGGAATTAAGGTCCCAGTCTCCGATAAAGCTACTACGATCAGGGCGATCGCACAGGCAATCGAGACATTTGCTCTATTACCTCCAGAAGCGAGAGAAGCTATGTCAATTGCTGGGTGGAACGCTGCTCGTAAGCTGGCGTGGGGTCCGCGTACGCAGCGTGCCGAGGATCTCTATCGGCGAGTGGTGAGTGCCTATCAAACGCCTGGAACGCGCCGAGGCAGCATACCCGGGGTGATCGAGATCTAGAATATCCGCTTAGAACTGAAAGTACAGAAACGATGAGCCTTCAGAGATCAACATCAGGGATGCAACGAAAAGGACACATAGACCGGCTGCCCACGCCAGGTTAGGCTTCCAGTAAAAATGCGGCAGCAGACTCGAGTGACGGCGCGCGCCTTTCTCGAGCTGATTCAGGATCTCTTGGGTATTGGGTAGTCCCCAAACTACAAAGAAGCAGAAGAGTAGGGCTGCGACGGCGCCAGTGGGCCGGAGTAAGAACAACGAATATGTAGGCATTTTCGCCAACAGAGGATCATTAAGCAACGGCGACCCACCGCCATGCAGACCAAGCAAACTCCCCAAGACATAGAATGCATCCCCGACAGAGTTAGCGCGGAAGAACACTTGGCCGATAAGCACGCCTCCAAAGGTGAGAAAGAGGCCAACTATCGGCGGAAATGACTTCTGCCAAGGAGAATCTTCCGGAACAAACGTGCGGAATGCATGGTTGATAACCAGGTAAATCCCATGCACAACCCCAAATAGCACAAACTGCATACCAGCGCCATGCCAGATACCGGCTAACAACATCGTCGATAAGAGGGAGAACGCAATCATCTGCGCAAACCCCTCGATTGTCTTCGTAGCCCGCTTGTTTGCTTTCTTTCCTTGCTGGATACGGTGGCGTGTCATCCACAGAGAAATCGGGTTATAGAGGTAGGCACCTAAGTAGCGCGACAGGGTCATATGCCAGCGCTGCCAGAATTCGATGATGCTCGTCGATTTGTATGGTGAGTTGAAGTTTACCGGAAAGGAGATCGAGAACATGCGCGCGAGACCCAGCGCCATATCCGAGTATCCTGAAAAATCGAAGTAGAGCTGAAAAGCATAGCAGAGCAAACCTAGCCAACTGCCCGCGAAGCCAAAAGCGTGCGGGCGAGCGTAGAGGGCGTCCGCCATGGGACCAAGCCGGTCAGCGAGCAGAACCTTCTTCCCAAGACCTAGAAGAAACCACGTAATTCCAACAGCAAGATCGTCGCTGCGAAGCCCGGTACGACGATGCTTTGCAAACTGAGGCATCATCTCGCTGTGGTGAATGATCGGTCCCGCAATCAGGTGCGGAAAGAAAGTGACAAACAGGATATAGGAAAGTAGGTCCTGCCGCGGTGTTACGTCTTGAGCTAAGTCGATGAGATAAGCGATCTGTGTAAAGGTAAAGAAGGATATTCCTAACGGCAGGATGATGCTGCCAAAGCTTCGGCCGAGCCAGCCAACATTATGGAAGTAGCCGAGCAATGGAAATAGGTACTTGAACCAAAAGAGCAAAGCTAGATTTGCAGCAACGGCCATCACCAGAATGCGCGGTTTACCTGACTCGATCGATCGAGAGATCCACAGGGAAAATAGGTAATTGACGGCGATGGATGCAAGGAGAAGAACAACATAAGGAGGGTTCCAGTAACCGTAAAAGAAGAGCGATGCAAGCGCGAGCCACGAGAACAACGGCACACGGCCAAATCGGCTTGCGATCTGGAAGCCGATGAGCGCAACGGGTAGGAACAGGAGAATGAAGGCGTTGGAGGAAAAAAGCATCTCTTAGCGAATCCGCCCGGCCTGCTGCTGCGCGTTGATCTGATCTGCAATACTGGCGGTGAGATGCCCCCAACCTTCGGATGATCCCAGGTGGAAGTGACCGCTTTGCGTATACCAATGAGTCGGAAAGATTTGTAGACGATTGTCAGTGATGCCAGTGCCCGGAGCAAACTCCCGCATGTACGTTGCCTGAGCGGGATCGCAATCGGGAACAGGTGTCACGTCAACCAGCACATGCGTGCCATCGACGCCGTACCTCCTGCGAAAACTATCGACCCACTCACGGCTGGGTGGATTGATCCGAGCATCTGTTAGACATGTAGTCATGCGTTCTGAAGCATCAGGATATCGCCCGCGGTTGTCGTCCCGCCTGTGGACAAGACTCGCCGGCAGAGGAGGATGGATAATCCAAGTCAGGACAAATCTACCCGAAGTTCCGATCGCGGGTAGGATGTCATCTGCATGACGGATTACGGCGTAGAGCAGCCCGAGATCCGGCTTCTCCCGCACTCGCATCAGCACAGCTTCGTAGTTGCCTTCGTGCAACCAGGTCGGCCTCATGCCGTTAGGAGAAAGAAGAAGGATGAGATACTTCGGCCGGGGATTGCGCGTTAGATAAGTATCGAGCACCATAGTCCCATTGAGTCGCATTACGCCGGCCGGTTCAGCAATGTTACATGCAGAGAGACCAGTTTCCTTGGTCAGGATGCCAGGATCGACACCTTCCATGGCAGACGAATCCCCAAAAACCAGTATCTGGCAATCAGCATTTCTAAGTCGCAGACCATAACCCATCTGGGCCAAATAGATATTCTGCGTCTGTCTTAGAAAGAAATCAGAGCGCATTACGAAGAAACAGACAGTTATATAAGCAAACGGGAGGATAAGAAGCGCGCCGACATAGAGACGTAGACGCCTAGGTGGAGCAGGAGGTTCCGTATGCGGGTCAGTGAGCGCAATCCCATCAGGAGCTGTATTGAGTTCGGGGACGAGCTCGGATTCAGATCCTTCGGGAGACCCGTTCTGCTGGATTTTAGACATAGGAGACACACATACGTCTGAGGTCGTGAGCCCGTCGGATCTGCACGTCAGAGCGTCTTAAGCTCGATGAGGCGAACCATCTCGCCGACATCTTTCAACGACTCCAACTCAGCCGTTTTCAGCTTGATATGGAACTCCTGCTCAATTGCCACGATCAGATTGATATGGTTTACGGAGTCCCAACCCTTGATGTCATGCGCCGTTGTGTTCGGCGATAACACGATACCGTCATCATCAAATGTGTCATGAAAGATCGAGGTAAGACGTCGATAGATCTCTTCCTGCTGCATAGGAGAACGCTCCTGCCAAACGGCATCTTAGGCGTGAACCGGCGCGACAAGTTGAGATACCTTCATCGGGACGGGCTTTTGTTGGTACGAATCTAGTTCAAGTTTGAATCTCTGCTCAGCGGAATGGCCTTCAGACGAAAATTCCGAAAAGCCCAGCCGTGAATAATGGTCCCGAACCATCCCATTTTTCTCTGTCGGCCTATATTCGCCTATCAGACGAGTCACACCGTGATCTTGGCAAGAGCCGACCAGCACGTTCAGGCAGGCTTCTTCGACACGACGACCAAGAACCCGGCAGCTCATGAGCCACGTATCGATCACAGCTTCGCGGTCTGTTCCTACTCTGGCAATTAACACAGCAATCGTGCCGTTATCCCCAAACCGATCGGTCAGCCGCGCTTGCAGGGTAAGCACTTCCGCTGAAGTGGCCAGTGAGCGGACTTCAGCCTCCGTATATCGTCGCGTGGTCAAGTTAAACTGATTCGTCTTATTAATTAACTGAGTCGTTCGGGCTAGCCCGAGTTCACTGAAAGGTTCGACCATGAGTTCCATATCAAGGCTTTTCAGATAGCCCTCGACATCGGTTACCTGCGCCCGCATCCGTGCGCGTTCGGAGTTGGCCTGATATTGTTGCCTGCGTTCCTTATCCTCGAACGTGACTCGCAAACCCTCGAAGTAGCCAGCCTTGGCTATAGTATCGGCGTAGAGCGCCGGATCCTCGGGTAATTCAGGTACTTGCACGAGCGGTAGTTCCTGGCGAATAAGTGCACGCTCGGCTGGATTATCGTCAGCGAAGACAAGGGAGTCGATGCCTATATTTAAAGTCGTGGCAATCTGACGCAAGTTAGAGGCCTTGTCCTGCCAGTTCGCAACAAAGCACGCAATGTCATTTTCGCGAAGAACCATCTCCGTGTGTTTCACGAAGGGTAGACGTGCATTCACCTCATCGTTCTTTGAGCATACCGCCAGGATAACGCCACGGGACGAAAGCGCCGCACAATACCGCTGAAAGTGAAGGTGCGCTTCACCGACCGCGCTTCCTTGACCTAGAACAATTCCTTCCAGACCATCATCTCCGATGACTCCACCCCATAGGGTATTATCGAGATCGAGCACCAGACACTTCGACGACAATCCGCGCAGGGCGGCTAACTCACGTGCTAGCTGATCGCCATAGACGACCGATGCACGAGGATGCACCTCGTGCTTGGACTTATACCAGAGCGCCGGCTCATACCAGGCAGCTAGCCCCTCGGTCCGGCAGAAAGTATCCGGTGTAAGTAGATGCACACCGGCAGCATCCGCTCTCTTTCTAAGTTCAGCATTTACTTCGTCCACGATACTTGCGGGTGAATGAGGAAGTCGCTGCTCATTGTTCCCTAGGTACGGCGGAAACACCGGCAATACCGTTTGCTGCAGCACAACGCACTGGAGATGCTTAGCAGCTAGATCCCAGCACTGCTCCATCAGCGATAAGGCGCCCGCTGCGCTCGCTCCAGGAGCGTCGGCCAGATGATGCGCATCGAGAGCAATCAGGAGTACGTCCGGTCTAAAGGCATGTAACGCAGATCCTGGATCGGATAGCTCGTGCATGTACATCCCGTAGTTGCCTTCATATACCTCCACGAGAAGGCCTCGCCGAAACGCGGCGACACGGATCGCAGGAGCCAGATGCGACGTCGTCGCGGAGCCGATCAACGCAAGTCGAACGCTAGAAAAACCTGCGCGTCCGCCCTCCTGCTCGAGCGCTTGGGTGATGGCACGGTCCAACTTGCCTACCTGAACAAAGGAGAGCCGTGCCCCGGCGAGTTCGCGGAGCGCAGTGACGGCCGCCGCACCGGAGAGAGTTTTAGTTTCGGCGAAACGTTCAGGCCAGTCTTCCCGAAGAGGCAAAAAGTCAAGAGTCATAAGAGGAGTTGGGTTAATCCTACAGCAAGTTATTGCGCTTACAGCTTTGTTTGCTCTAGGAGAGCTCCACTTTGCCAGCGAATGACATAGAACCAGCCGCTGAGAACTGTTTCGTAAACGCCTTAGCCGAATCGGACCTCTGTGAGGGGCTTGTCCGCGTTTCCGAGACTTGGTCTCCAGATTCGCAGCCATTGTGCGACAAAAAGCCCGACGAATTGGCTGTTGGTGAAGAGATACCTGCGCCACAATCGTCGCGGCTCCTGGCAGAGCCTGTAAAACCATTGCAAACCGAGGCGCTGAACGAAAGCTGGTGGTTCATTGAGCAGACCCGAGTAGTAGTCGAATGCGGCTCCCACGGCCAGCACAGGCATCTGGAGATGCTGGCTCATTTCGTACGTAAAGACCTCCTGCCGTGGACATCCGAGACCAACAAACAGGATCTTCGCGCCGGAGCTCCGAATCTGTTCTACCGCAGCCATCTGCTCCTCGGCCGACAGCTTGCGGAACTGCGAGGGCCGGGCACCGGCGATCTGGAGACCCGGGCAAAGCTCCTTCATGCGCGTGCAAAGTCGATCGAGAACCTCCGGCTTGCTTCCGTAGAAGAACACCGGAACGCCCTGCCTCGCAGCTTCTTGCGCGACCATCAACGTCATGTTCGGACCGTAAACCCGGTCGCGAAGCTTGGTCCCATAGAGCAGATTCAGGGCCCAGCGCACGGGTTGGCCGTCTGGAGTCACAAGATCAAACGTGTTGAGTCGGTAGCGATGGACGCGATCCAGCGCACCTGTGATAACGCCATGAACGGCCAGCGCGGTCGTGGCCCATCGCTGACCGAGTTTTGCGTGCTCCATGATCGAAGCGACCGCAAACTCGTAGTCCACCGCGCTGATGCCAACGCCAAGTAGGTTCTGCTTTCCTTGATTAATCACGCCGGCTCACTTGCCCATCGGTCTGCGTTGTTATCAAAGATCTGCTGCAGGATAGCGGAGACATCGTACTTCTGCTTCCAGTCGGGATAGTGTCGGGAAAACTTGCCGGTGTCACTGATCCACCAGATATGATCTCCGATGCGATTGGCTTCCTTATAAGTCTGATTTAGTTTCTTGCCGGCGACCTTTTCGCAGATGGTAACTGCCTCCAGCATGGAAGCATTGCTAAACCGTCCGCCTCCGATGTTATAGACCTCTGCGCTCCTTGGATTTTTGTAGTAGTGATAGAAGCAGTCGATCAAGTCGGCACTATGAATATTGTCGCGTACCTGTTTACCGCCATAGCCAAACACCGTGTAGGGCCGGCCGGTGGCTGTGCAGCGCATCAGGTAGGCTAGAAATCCATGGAGCGCGGTTCCACTGTGATTCGGTCCGGTCAGGCAACCTCCGCGGAAGCATGCTGTCTTCATCCCGAAGTATCGGCCATACTCCTGCACAAGCACGTCCGCTGCTACTTTAGAGGCGCCAAACAAGCTGTGCAGCGTGTGGTCGATCGACATCTCCTCATCGATACCGATCGCGTACTTGTGCGAGGGGTCAATTTCCCAACGTGTCTCGAGTTCCATCAGGGGTAATCGATTCGGCGTATCGCCGTACACCTTATTTGTTGAGGTAAAGATAAACACCGCGTCTGGACAGAACTTCCGTGTTGCTTCCAGCAGATTCAAAGTGCCGTTCGCGTTGACCGAAAAGTCCATGTGCGGATCGCGTGCAGCCCAATCGTGAGAGGGCTGCGCGGCCGTATGGATCACCAGAGCGATGTCTTTTCCTAGGTCGGCAAACAAGCGCTCGACCTGCTCTCGATCGCGAATATCAAAGTTTTCATGACGATACCTTGATCCAAGCTCCTCTTTCAGCCGCTGCTGGTTCCACGCTGTGGACGCTTCCGCGCCGAAAAACTCACGGCGCATATCGTTCTCAATGCCAACTACCTCAAATCCGAGGTTGGCAAAAAATACGCTAGCCTCCGAACCAATCAGACCTGCAGAACCCGTAATTACAGCAATGCTCATCCAGTTACTCCTATAACACTTCCCTTGAGGGGAGGGACTTAGTACGTGCACCGAACAAAAAGGGACGCCCGTCAGCGACTCAGTGCTGCACCAGGTACGCTACATTAGTTGTCGATCATATCAGCCACAGCGGCGTGCCCCAGGTTCGCGCACTCACGATTTCACCACCTGTTTACTACATCTTAGTCACTGCGCGCATGCCTCTAAAGCGGGATAGCAGTGTCTCCGGCGGATCACACGGCCGCAGCATGTTTCGCACCTGGGCTGCTGCGCACCGTCTGAGCGATTGCTCCTTGTGCTGCTGCCGCGACCTCCTCCCGTCGATGCGAGGTCATACAGACAAGCCCGTGCGGACACTCGGCCGGCTTCTCCAATTCACAGTAAAAACATGGAGGCTTATGGTAGAAGAACTGATCTGCAGGTCGATCGGAGTACCATTTTCCTGGTGGATTTCGTGCACTATAGACTCCGACGATGCGTGTGTCCACCGCGGCCGCCAGATGCAGCGTGCCGGTATCGTGGCCCAAAAACACCTCGGCCCGCTCGATGAGAGCCGCAGTCTCCCGTGGTGTCAGCCGCCCACAGGAGTTCAATTTTGGCCCCGCCCAAGCTCCGGCGAGGCGGTCGTTTCGCTCGCGCTCATCCGCTGATCCCACCAAGACGAGCCCGAGATCCAGGTCTGCGGCAGACATCGCGGATAACACCGCGGCCCAGTTCTCATCGCCCCAGTTGTTGATCGGCACCTTGCCACCGACCGAGAGGGCAACAAAGCGACTCACGCCAGGCATCTCGCCGATTAGACGCGCCGCCGCCGCTCTCTCGTCTTCTGTAAGGTCCAGCGATCGGTCGGCGGGCTCGGGAGGACCAGGGCTTCGATTGGGGTTGAGTGTCCGCAAGAGCCGCGAGGCCTCAGATTCCCAGATCTGCCCTGGAACGATTTCACGAGGATATCGCAGGTCGCGTGACCAGGGAACCGCAGCAACCTTCTGAACTCCGCAGACCTTGAAGAACATGCAGTGCCTTACCAGATTGATGAAGCTTTTCTCCGGGGTTAAGTAGTACAGGATGTCAATTCTGAGAGCTCGAAGCTTCTTATACAGCTTGGCCATCTCCTTTGCATCGCGAAGCGGCATTGGGTACTCCACCGACCCCTCGATCAGACCGCAGGGCCGCAGCAGAGCCTCCGCCTGGACCATCTTTGTTCCGACGGGAAAGTTCGTAAGCAGATACCGCTCCGCATCCGGATGACGCCGGGCGATCTCCCGGTAACACGGCATAGAGATAACTGTATCGCCCAGACTTCCAATTTGGTAGATCAAGACCTTCAATTTACGAGCCATCCATCCATGACCTCAGAGTCCTATTGCCCCTCAAAAGCCGCTGTAGCTGCGACATCTCGCGAGATACGGAGGCCTAACAATTTTCTACCGCCGCGGTCATTATACGAGGGTGCACCTGCTTCACAGAAGCTGACACCAGCCGCCTCATCACGGCTTCAGAATAAGTAACCTCGTTCGGTTCGCGTTCTGCTAAGGTGACAGAGTGCAGCCACCCGCGCGACTTACGGTCGTTATGCCAGTGTATAACGCCATGCCGTATCTCCAGGAAGCCGTCTCGGCCGTGCTCTATCAGACCTTTCGCGACTTTCAGATCTTTGCGGTTGACGATGGCTCAACCGACGCTTCCCTGAAGCATCTCCTCTCCATCGCGGATCCACGATTGACCGTGCTGCAGATGGAGGGTCGTCAAGGGCAAGGCGCAGCCCGCAACAGAGTTATCGAGGCATGTAACACGGAATACCTGGCCTTTGTGGATGCAGATGATGTACCTCTGCCACAGCGATTCGAACGCCAGATCGCCTATATGGATCAACACCCTCCGGTCGGCATGTTGGGAACTCGATTCGCGTACATCGGCGAGGCTGGACGGCCGGGTCCGACACCGCCGTTGGCTCTCGATCACGATCAGATCCGGCGCGATCTTTTGCTGGGTCGCCACGCCGTGGCCAACTCTACGCTCATGTTTCGCACCTCCGTATTCGAACGAACGGGAGCCTTTCGTATCAACGGCGCCGGCGAAGATCTTGACCTATTCCTCCGCATGACTGAGCAGACCCGAGTCGCCAACCTGGACGATGTCCTATCGCATTACAGACTGCACTCCACAAGCACAAACGCCCAGCAGGCGCGGACATTGTTCGATCGTTACTCGCATGCGATCGAGTGCGCGCACCTTCGCGAGCGAGACCATCCGGAGAGCAGCTTTGAGGATTTCCGAGCTCGGCAGGGGCGGCGTCCCTTCTGGGTCCGCTCGCTCGAACGGATGGATCTCCTCTCAGGCATGCAGTATCGCAAGGCCATGGTGCAGCTTCTAAGTGGATCTAGAATCAGAGGAACCATAAGACTTGCCTTCGCCGCTCTTCTGTCGCCCAAGCGACTTGCGCAGAGAGTGCACCGCGCGGTACGAGAAAAGACGAAGTTTCGACGTGTTGAGAAACTCGCCGGGAAATCGGCTTGATCAATCTTTAGAAGGCGATCTCACGCCCTCTCGCCGATCGTGGACTTACGGCCGATGAGAAGGGGACGCGCTGCAACTCTTCCAGGAACGGACACTTCTGCAGGTTTCCCGGAAACTATCAGGACACAGAGCAGCAAGACCAGGTAAAACGTCACAATCGAGGGTTTGACGAAAAGTAGCGCCTCGAGATAGCCACCGACAAGATAGATGGCGCAGAGACTCGCCGCGAGATAGCAGGCTAGATTTTGCGTTGATCGAAAGAGCCGCGTTCCTTCGATTACACCGATCAGAAGGGCGCCGGTATGCAACACCATCCCGATGATTCCGATCGTCAGCATGCTTTCGATGTACTCCGAGTGCGCGGAATTGGTAGCCCAATGTTGATGCTTGAAGATGTCGTCAATGGTGGCCGCGGTCCAGAAACTCTCGTATCCATAGCCCAGCCACGGTCGATCTTGCACGTAGCCCATCAACTCTGCCCACAGGGGGGTCCTCCCGGTGAAGCTTTGGCTTCCTTCTCCTCCTCTGTTGAGCGTATCGAGGATGACCGGAAGAACGCCAGTCCCCATCAGCACCAGGCCTGTCGTCCCCAGCAAGAGCGTAGTAAGTACCTTTCTCCGGATATCCAGGACAACAAAGAAGTAGAGAAAACACGCGACTGCTAGAGCAGTAAGAGCGCCCCTGGAACGGGTGAGTAACATAAACACGAGACCGTAGCACGCCAGACAACGGTAGAATAAGCTTGCCGATCTGCCCTTACTTAGCATCCGGGCCACGCAGGCTGAGGCGACGACCAGAACCATGCACAGATAGCCTTCTTCGTTGGGAGTCAACGTGCCTGTAAAGCGGTAGACTCCGGAGAGCGGCGCGAAGTACCCACCTGTAACTTCGTCGAAAACTCCGACGGAAAGGTTAATTGCGCTGCTTAGAGCTATAAATTTCAGAATTTCGATGCTTGTCCACGAAAGCGCAAGCCCAAAGCCGCCCAGGAACATAAGACCGACGACAAACAGCCGCTTGGCAGCGACCATCCATATGTCGCTCCAGAAAAGACTAAGGGAACACCATCCCAGAAGCAGGGCAATTGGCACAAGCATACGGGCGTTCCAGGGCACGGCGCCCTGCTTCTCTTTGTACCCATGGTAGACGCCGAGTAGGCCTACAAACCCCAGAACCAGAAAAGCAATCTGCCGTCCGGCATTTCCTTGTTGCTCGCCTACTACATAATTCGCATCCACTCCACCGCCCTGCATCACAGAAGCCGGATAGTGTTGAGTGAAGTATAGGCAGATCGTAAGCAGAAGAAGCAGATAGGTGGAGTATCGGACCGGGTTTGACCCATGGTCGATAGCCGTTTTTTTCGTCAACAAACCAGAGTGTTGCCGATTCGGCCAGGCACGTCTTCCGTCATCCAGGGAAATTGGATTTGGCTCAAGCCGTGGCCCCACCAAGTTCGACCGCAGTCCAGCCAAGCCGGGTCTCCGTATTTGTATCATCAGAGACTTGGGCTGTAGAAGACGCCTACATTGAAGATCTTGACCAAACGCTCGATCTTGCTGAGATTGGACGTGGGCACCACGATGATGTCTCCTGCTCGAAGTGCATCGAAGGTAACATCCCCTTTACCCTTCTCCAGTCGCTTGTAGTTGATCAGGGAAGCGACGCCGGTCGTTTCGTCGATAGGGTGGATCAGGATGATGTTTTTATGCCGCGCATTGAGGTTGAGGCCTCCGGCAACCGCCAATCCATCCGCGACGCGCAGAGGTCCTCGAAGGTCATATTTGCCCGGCTTGAATACATCTCCGAGCACCGTGAACTGAGGTCTCAGGTAATCGCGAAGGGTGATGAAGACCTCTGGTTCATTCAACCCCGATTGAGAAGCCGCTTCGGTGATTCGGGCACGCGCCGCAGAGACCGTCAAACCGCCCACGTTCACCGGCCCTACTCTTGTCAGACCGACAACGCCGTCGGGCGATACCAGAACAGTCTGGTTGTACTCAGGGGTATACGTGTACGTCACCTCGAAGCTGTCGCCTGCCTGGAGAACGTAACTATCGTGGACAGCCGGAGATTCTACCCCGGTCTGCGCACGGACCACACCTGAAACCGCCAAAAAGAGAAGAAGCAGAAAACGAAACATGAAATTTCCTAACTAACGGAAAACCGAGTTCAGCCAAGCAGCGCGTTCCGCTGCCTTTGAGGATAGCATCGAGATCGAAAGCTTTAAAACAGATTTTGGTCATCGAGTCGTTAGGAGATGGCGGCTTACTTGCTATCGGAGCTTCGCGACCAGCAAGACTCAGCTGTATTTGGGAGTCGCTGGGATGCGAGTCGCATGGGAGAATAGCCAGGGCAAACGAGTGAACTCCCCTTTCCAGTTCACCCATCCTGCTCACCGACACATCGATCTGCCATCTCTGCCAGGAGGTTATTCAAGATGCCGGATGCAACTGCAATCGTTACATGTATGACCGACGCCGAACGACCTTTTCTCCGGGAAACGCTTCAATCGGTCTACAACCAGACCGTCCCATGCGAAGTCATCATTGTCGTCTCGGACGACAACTCCTGGATTGACGGAGTGATCGAAGAGTTTCCGGGCACTCAAGTGATTCGACGACCTCTAGGCTGGCTTGGAGCTGTGCGGAATACGGGCGTTGCAGCCGCGTCTTCTGAGTTCGTGGCTTTTCTGGATGGGGATGATGTCTGGCTGCCGACCAAGATGGAACGACAGATAGATTTTCTGCGCAGATCACAGCAGGACTTCGTTGCCGTGGATCATATGCTGATCACCGAGGCGGGCAAAGTGTACGCCTATGCCCTGGCGCGGCATCTGCCCATGCCGAGTTCGTGGATGGTGCGTCGTCAGACGATGTTGCAACACCCCTTCAATCCTGATTTGCCTACCATGGAAGATGCCGATTGGTGGTTTAGCACATGGCACTCGGTACGCAAATGCCGCCTTCCTGAACCTCTGATCCGCTACCGTGTTCGCGGCCAGTCCCTGTCGGCTGCAAGCCGGAGCAAGCGTCGAAAGCTTGCGGTCGCACGCATAAGCGGGATGCCTGTCGCACGACCTTTGCTACTTGCAGCGACATACGTTATGCATCGCCTCTCGCGACGTGCTGACTATGTGCCCGCAAAGGATTGGACTGTGCCGCCGGACCCCGAGCTGTCGCGTAGCTAAGCAGCGTGTACCACCTCGCTATCACGACCGGCTAGCACTTTGCGAACCTCCCAGCCCTGCGGAACGATGACAAAGATCAAGTACGAGGCGATAGAGCCAAGGACAACGCCAACCGACCCTAGCGATCGCACGAGATAGATGGAAGCGGCAAGATTGAATGCGGCCGCCATCGCCGATGTGATCGCTTGCAGGCCGATGCGTTGCGTTGCTGCCAGCAAACAGGATTGATTTGTGGAGACAACCATAATTAGAACCCAGAATGCCATGACCCAGAGTAGCGATCGAGAAGGAACCGCGGCCGGTGTTGCCCAGAGACGAATGATCCAGCGTCCTGCCAATGCGAAGGTGAAAGCGACCATAGAGACGATGAACAGTGTCAAAGACGCGACTCGATTGTAGGTGCGTCGCAACCAAGGCAAGTCCCCACGGTGAAAGGCGTCGGAGAACGCAGGCCAGAGCACGGGAATCAGCAAGGTTTGGAGCGTGACCGCGAACGACATCAGGCGGCCCGTGACGCTATAGGGCGTAACTTCGGCTGCGCCCAAGTAATGCGTGATGACGAGGTTGTCCGAGTTGAAGACCACTAGACCTGAGAGCTGAAGAACGAAGAAACGACTGCCCTCCCCGAAGAGATCGCGAATGAGCGCGCCCCGGACAGACGAGAGACGAGGTCGGATCCAGGGCCGGTCTCGCAGAAGGAGCCAGAGGTTCAGACACAGATTGCCGGTCAATGCGGCGCCGCAGAACAGGACCATCAAACCGACGATCGTGAACCGCGCCTTGATTCCCAGCACGATCGCGAAGAAGCTCAGCACGCTCCCGATCATGGCGAAGTAGTTTGATATCTGGACCTGCTGGTAGCCGCTGAAGATGCGGCCGGCGAGCGAAAGTGGAAGATTCAACAAGAAGAAGATTACGGCGATTCCCACGCACAGACCGGCTTGCCGCGCCAGCATCGGATCAGGAACTCCAAACAGGCGGCCCCACGATACCCGCAACCAAACTCCGTAACCCAGGACCGCGAGCAGGCCTGCGATGGCAACAGTGATATAGAACGCGGTCGCGTAGTAGTCTCGCGCCATTTCGCGGTCGTCTGTCGCGTTCGCCTTGGCAATATAGTTGGTCAAGGTACTGGCAATACCCAGATCGAGAACGCCGAGCATCAGGACTGTGGTGCTGATCGTGATCCAGATGCCGTATTTAACAGGTCCAAGATAGCGAATGGTTATGGGAAGCGTGATGAGGCTGACAAGGAGAGATGTGCCCTTGCCGGCAAATGCAGACAAAGCGCCGTGAACAAGTCTCCGAAGCCTTGGCCTGTTCCTGACATGGTCCCGTATCCCGGCGGTGCTGAACAATGGAAAGCGCCCTCGTCGCCTTGATATTACGCTCAGGAGCTTTGCCGTCGTACCTTTATCTGAGCCGGATGGAATGAAAATATAGGTGAGGTCCCTGGGAGTTCCGTTTTGCCCCAAGCTCAACTGCGATTAAGGGAAGAACGTCCGGCTACCCAGAGAGTACGTTGGGCTGCAAAAGCAGGTCCACCCGACCGAGTTTGCGAGCGGGTGGACCTGTTACAAGCTGGGTTTTCTTAATGGTCAGAGTCACACGAATCAAGGGTAAGGGAACGCCCCGATTCCAATGGCTGGAGAGTTCGGTTGGAGCGTGAAGTTACCTGCTGATGGATTGACAAACATCGGATCCCCTTGAACCGAGTTGCTTGCAAAACCAAGAGCTGCATCAAACCCTCCGTAACTGACAGCCACCGATCCTCCGTAGATAATGAAGTATGGATAGGCCACGCCGAAGTTGTTGTCAGTAAGTACGTCGTTAGAACCGCCAGCCAAGGTGTCAGCGTAGAACTGAGTATTCGAGCTTGAACCATCACAGATGTTTTTCTGGAAAGTTAAGTTATTCGCTCGGGCCGTCCCATAGTTCTGCTGAACCAGCAGGCTGCACGCCCACCACCCACCATAGGACGTGTTGTACTCGACAAGGTTATTGTTGATGCTGACACCATCGCCCGCACGAATCATTAGACCTGCATTGTAGGCGCGCAGCCCTGCATTGATCGTGAGATTGTAACGAGCAGTGTGGGAGCCACCTTTCTCGAGCTGCACACCGGACCCATTTGTGTTTTGAACAGTGTTGTGCTCGATATCCCATCCGTTCACAGTGTCCGGATGGATCCCACCGCCGTAGTTTCCACTCTGACCGAGCCCAATATTGTAGATGTTGTTCGAAGTAACAGAGGTTCCGTACCCATCCTGACCCGAGCTCGAGTACCCTTGAATAGCGTCGCAGTAGGCGTTCTGACTTTCGTTGGGAGTATAGATCTTGCAAAGATCGAAGAACTGATTATTCGCAATGGTAGCTCCGGTCGAGCCAGATTCGGTGAGAGCGATACCATCGGCTCCGCCGCCCTTGAAGATGCTATTCCTGACAGTAGGCCCTGAGGCAGCAACACCCGGGAACGGTTGAAAGTAGAGCTCGTTCGAGTACGAAGCGTTGAAGGTATCGTTCTCAAAATCCCAGTGATCGCAGGCCACAGTGCTATATCCGCAGTAGACATCAAAGGTCTGCGCTCCACGGAACTCGATTCCCGAGACAGTGATATAGGACGCCCCAAGGCTTGCCATTGCCGTGCCACGCGCCGGAACCTCAACCACGTTGGAAGGATCGACTGTGGAGTAGACGTACAGCGTCGACCCGTTCCAGGCGTACTGGTAGGGCGCCGTAACCGCGCTCGGATCGGAGACAGGTGTCCCTGCCTGGCCGCTGAAATTGATGAGCCTGGGATCGTTTGGCTGCGAGCGAAACCATAGATTGCTGGGAACGCCGGCATTCAAAGGCCCGATCGGCGCACCCGATGTTGCCAGTTGAAAGTCGTCGAAGTAGACCGTCGTCCCTGCTCCGATTGCCGAACTCCATGCCGAATTTCCGAAGTAAAGTTTGTTGATGCCGATCCAGGAGCTCGTATTGCCCTGAGTGAACGTGGGTCCCTGCTGGACGCCATTCACGTAGAGGGTACCTCCGCCCCCCGTCGTGTTTATCGTGAAGTCGAATTCGACTTCATTCCACGCACCCATCGTGAACCCGGAGAGTTGAGTCCAGGGTATGACGTTGCTAGAATCGGACGTGTCCCACATCGACGCTTGTGAGATCTTCCCACTCCCATCCGTATATAAGGTGGCGAACCCCACGCTAGTCGAATTGTTGCCGAATTCCAGCACTCGAATGACATTATTTGGTACAAGGCCAGATGCGGGCGCGAAGATATAGAAGCGAACGGCATAGGTACTTCCAGGGGTTGCGGCCTGAAAGGTTTTAACTACCCCCGCTCTCGTGTCAACGCCGTTTGTAGAGGAAAGCGCCATCGAGTGACTGCCACGATGGACCTGAGATGTCGAGAAGGTTGCGGTAGCATCGTTGTTATTTGAGACGGAGTCCCAGTCGGTAAATCCGGTAGTCTCAAAGCCGGAGCAAAAAGAAGGGTAGTTACAAGACTCCTGCGCTCCTGCGCCACCGCCCTGGGTCCACCCACCCACGGTGTCCGCCCCGCTGATAATCGGCGGCGCTCCGCTACCGTAAGAAGTGTAAGTGATGGGCGATCCCTGGGTTCCAGAGAAGCCGGCGAACAGCAATTCATGCCACTCTTCGCCTGACCTAAAGGCAACAGTCTGCCCGGGCGTCAGCTTAAGCGAATTCACCTTCGTGATGGTCCGGAACGGACTTGTAGCACTGGTCCCACTATTCATGTCGTTGCCATTTACGTTGTCCACGTAGTAGGTGGTTCCACTCCCGCTTGTTGAATCTGCAGCTACCGGTGTTGCTGCCGCCAGCGGTGTCGGCGCCACGGACTCAGCCGCTACACCCGAAGCCGGCGTTCCGATCGCGCCGGCAAACATGGTAGGCGTTGTAAGACAAAGACATAGGCTTACCGCAGAGGCGAGCCCAGATAGGGACTTCGCCGCAGGGTGAACAGGAGAAGAATTTCGCATGGACGTCGGAGCCTTTGATAAGGAGGTCTCTCCATGGCGCGAGGTCGTAAGAGCGTCGCGGGAAAACTGCGGATTATGCAAGTGGCTACCCTCGGGAGATCAAGTTGTGAAGACCAGATTGTGAAGCTTGTGGCGAAGACCAGCCTTCACAGGCAGGGGAAGGAACGAGCAGCAGCATTCGAGGGTATCCCTTACACCATGCCTGCAGGCAGTTAGAAGGCGAGGCAGAGCATTATCCCTGCGCACAGGAATTCTAAAGCCCTGGCAAAGTTCAACCGTAGCGCCTGTCGTGGCTTCTTACAGCCGACAGAAAATAGTCACAAGTAGATCAGTGCGGGGCAGGAGGAATCAAAGTTGTAAGTATTACGGAATGTTCTTTCTTATAGCACAGCTGTGTTGGGCGTACAACCCTAGCCGGAAATCAGAGAGTACAACCAGCTGGGAATCACATACCGCCGCTTGTTCAGGACAGCGCCTAACAAGCGCCCACCGGCAGCTTCCACCATGCTTACAGCTCGTTGTATATCGATTTTGGATCGCTCGCCATCTTTGATCACCAGAAGAACGCCATCGACGTACGGAAATAAACGAATACCCGACGCCGAAGAGAAGAGCGCGGGACAATCGATCAGCGTGATGCCTTCAGCGCCGTGCCACGACCGTTGTTCAACGCCTGCGCTATCTCTGGTCCCGGCCGAAGCGGAGCGTATCTCACTCTCTGGAATCGACTGAAGGAATTGGCTGGCTGTTACAGAGGAAACCGTCATTCCCGCATCGTCAGACAGGAATTGTTGCAAGGCCGAACTGACGTACGTCACACCTTCACCGGGATAGCAGGAGGAGATCGCAACGGTCCGGGCTGCCTCCGGTCCCATGAAAACTTTCGCTTCCAACTCGAGAAAACGTGAAGATGTAGCACGGCCGACAGAAGATCTTTTGGTGTAGGCCGTTGCTGATGGACCTTGCTCAATCATCCTTACTCCTCTAAGTGAATCAACGAACGCAACCTGTGCCGACTACCATCGGCGCAGTAACCAGACAAGCAAAAAGCTTGTGTGGGATCAACGCATGGCTGGGTAAGCCGACATTCTATCTGGAAGCGTCGCCATAACGGGAACACCAGCATCCTGTTCCACCGCGGAAGGTCCGTGAAGTCTGGCCGAAAGCACCTCCGAAAGAAATCCGACGCTGAGACTTACAAAGAGTGCCAACAAGGTTCCGGTAAGTAGATTGACCCGCGAAGGCTCGGGAAGTACCGGAGCCATCGGCTCGGAGGCAAGAACCACGTTGCTGATGTGCTGGGCATCCAGGTCGTCCGCGATCTTCGCCGCGACCGCCTTGCCTTGATACAGGTCAAATTTCTCCCCTGCCATCCTTACCCTTCGATCGAGCTCATTCACCCGGACGCTGTCGCTCTCCATCTTGCGCAGGCGAGCCATCTGCTGATCCAACTGCGCAGCCAGCTGATCGCGCCGCTTTGTCATGCCTGTCTTCGTTTCGTTCAGACGATTGGCCTCCGCATCGAGCGCCTCCCATGCCGGGTTCGCGTCGCTGACATTATCTTGGGGCGTCATCGTCTCCACCCGGTTCAGCGCCCGCCGGGTGTTCTCGATCTCCTGGTCCGCCTGCGCAATCTGCCGGTCGCCCGGCTTGAACTTCGTAAGCAGCTCCGTCCGGCGGTTCTCGAGAGTTACAAGCGTCAAGAGGATCTGCTGAACCGCAGACGGATTGGTGGACGTGCGTTGCTGCGTCGCGATTCGCTCGGGAGTCGACTTCCGGTCTGCCGATATCTGGCGAAGTCGGCCCTCGGTCTCTCGAAGAGCCGACTGGGCGCCGTCGAGCTGGCCTTTTAGATCCTGAACATACTGCAAAGACATTTGGATCTGCTGGGGCAACGCCTCATACCCGTTCTCGCTCAGAAAGGCCGCGCGTTCGTCCTCGGCAGATTTCAGGGCGTTCTGCGTACTCTGGCTCTGATCCGCAAAAAAGCTCTCTGCCTGAGAAGCCGCATGCAGATTCATCCGCTTGCTGAGATACACCTTAGCTACCTGCGTCAAGACAGCGCTGGCCTGCTCGCGGTCCGGAGCCACATAGGCGACATTGATCACCGAAGAATTCCGCACAGGCGTGATCGTGAGATTTTTGCTCAAGTTGCGAGTGGCCCTCTCGATCGCCATCTTCTGGTCCCCAGGCGCACCCTTGACCAAGCCGGCATCCAGAACAACCTGCCGAAGCACCTCCGCGCTGCCCAAAAGTTCCACTTCGGAGTTCACAATTTCCTCCGTGACGTCGGGCAGCTGAATCGAATTTTGGTGTGGATCCGCCCCAACCAGAGGCTCTGCCCGTTCATTCCGAACCAGAAAACTCATGTGCGCCTGATACTTGTCGTGTCGGATCGCGAGGTAAATCAGAACCAGACCAAAGACAAGCGCGAAGGTAAAAAGAATGAGTTTTTTCGCTCGGAATAGCATGCTAAGGACAACGATCATTCTGCTATGCCTTTCCCTGAAGAAAGCTTTCTCCGGTCGCTGACGCACATCTTCTGGGATTTGACGGCCGACTTACGATGGCGCCTCGGACCGATCATGTTAAGAGGATCCAGAAACGTGGGGACGCTGTGGAGAGATTACCAGAGCCCGGCCAAACCGAGACCCTAAACTTCGCTCGGGAGGCAAGAAGCTGCCGGATTGGGAAAGGAAGAAGCTAAGTGGTTTTTGGCAGCCTGCTTGCGTGCGCATCGAGATCAGAAGATCTTATGTTCGTTTCTTAACGAGTCCGCAACAGAGATTGCAACGTCAATCCCGATTGTCAGAGGGCCGATGGTACCCTCAAGGTATGAACCGGTGGAGACCGAAGCGAGATCTTTCCACCCTGAAGAGTACTGACTGGCGGAGCAACGGATCTCTGCTGCAAGGAATGCTTGCTGCAGATCGGCGGCTCTAATTAGGAACGAGCCCTTGTCCGCCGGTCTCCATGAGATGAAGAGTCGACTTCCTCAAATCGCCTTCGCCCTTGCTTGGGTCCTCATCGTTGTGGCAGCTTCCTTCCTGCCTTACCAGCTCAAGCAGGATCTGCATACCAAAGGCAGACTTCATCTCTGGTACCACATGCTTGCCTTCGGCATTGGCGCGCTTCTTCTGGCGAACGCCGCCTGGTCGCGGACGGCGCAGATCACCTTTCTGATCACGGCTCTTCTTATCGGTTGGCTCCTGGAGTTTGGCCAGCATTCCATCTACGGCACTCAGCTGGAGATCGATGACATCCTGATGGACGGCCTCGGCCTGATGCTAGGCACCTTGCTCTTCTTTGCTCTAGGGAGCCGAGCCTCCGCACCCAAATAGCAGCATCTATACAAACCAGACCGCGCAATTCGGAGACCTCTTCCATACAGCGGGGAACAACCAGCACGGCAATCTGCTCTAGCCTTTGGTACCCAAAAGTTACCAAAGTTCCGTTTACGGGGCTTCTGATTGTCATCATAATCACACAACTGAGTCATATAGTCAGGGTCTAAAAATAGTCAAGATAATAAGATCGAACGTTCTGGTCCTATAGCACGGACGCTAGTCACAAGTCATTGTCATACTTTCTGTGGAGATAACCATGTCAGCAACTGTTCAACAAACGGAGCAAGAACGATGGCAAGCGGAGGACGGATATTGGGAGCTCCACATCCGGCCATCCATCGAGAAGCTCCGAAGCTCCCAGCTTCGCGAGGGCAGTCTTTACAACAATCTTCGGACGTTTGTTCCCGTCCTGGTTTTGTGCGTCGTCTGGCTCTGGGTCATTCACTGGAACGCTGCCTCTAACTTTCATCGGCTGCTCGGTAGATCAGTTACCGTACGGCATCTCCTGCTTGCCTTCGGTGTTGTTGCCCTGTGGAACGTCTGGCTCGGTCTCTCGGTTTATTCCAAACACTCGGCCCGCAGAGACGTGTCGGCTGAGGTCTCGCGGTTGATCACAGCGTCTTTAGCGTGCGGCCTTCTGCCCTTCTTCGGCAACATCACCCGCGGTCTCTTCCGCCAAGCACTGCTTCTCGGCGTCCTTACCGGTGTCGGCCTTCTGATCGCCTCTCTGTGTCTGCTCGGCGTCTTCTTTGTCGGCGCTCTTCTCTCCCCGCGTCTGCTCCGTCGCCGCAGCGCGATCATTGTCGGTACCGGCCCCCGCGCCGGAAGGCTGCGCGCGCGTTTGCAGAGTCACTACTCTCAGTTCCAGTTCCACGGCTCGATTGATGACGAGTACATGGGCACGGATGCCGAGAAGGACATCTACCTGGGACCCATATCACAACTCGAGAATTTGCTGAAAACGCATCCTATCGAGATTGTCCTTATCGGTCTCCCGATGAAGTCCAGGTACGACGATATTCAACGTGTGATCAACATCTGCGAAGCCGTCGGTGTTGAGTCACAGTACATGCAGGACATCTTCGAGACCTCGCAGGCGCGCGTTCAGGTCCACCAGCAGGACCCCCAGAACTTCACGGTCTGGAGCACAGCGAACCGCGATCCGAAGCAGCATTTGAAGCGTGCTTTCGACCTCATCGGGGGCTCCCTTCTCCTCGCCATCTTCTCCCCCGTGATGCTGGCAGCCGCCATCGCCGTCCAGCTCTCCAGCCCAGGTCCAATCCTGTTTGTCCAGCAGCGCTATGGCCGGCATCGGAAGCGTTTTCCCATGTTCAAGTTTCGTTCCATGGTTGCCGATGCCGAGGCCCAGCAGAAGGCACTCGAAGCCAAGAACGAGGCCCAGGGCCCAGTGTTCAAGCTGAAGTCCGACCCGCGCGTTACCCGCGTCGGAGCCTTTCTCCGCAAAACCTCCATTGACGAGCTGCCGCAGCTCTTCAACGTTCTACGAGGGGAGATGTCTCTGGTCGGCCCGCGCCCGCTCCCTCTTCGCGACGTCTCACGTTTTGAAGAAACCTGGCTGCTTCGGCGCTTCAGCGTTCGCCCCGGTCTCACCTGCCTATGGCAGGTCAACGGCCGCAGCAACACGTCCTTTGATTACTGGATCAAGCAGGATCTGCTCTACATCGACCACTGGTCGCTGGGCCTTGATGTGAAGATCCTGGTCCAAACCATCCCCGCAGTTCTGCGTGGAAGCGGTGCCGTCTAAGCCCCTGGGGGACGCCTCCAGCCCCCAGGATGACACCACCTTGTTCAGGAGAACCTCTCTAGTTCTTCCGCAGCGAGCGTAGCCTCCAGAGCACCTGCCGGACGATCCCCATCCACACCTGCGCGTCGGTTTTCGACAACCTCATCCGCAGCACAAGCCGACGCACGGCGGCAGCGTCGCTATTGGCCGGATGATGTCGCCGGTACTCCGTCTCGTCCAGCATCTCGCACAACAGCGCACCGAGCCGTTCGGTCTCGGCCTCCGGCGCTAACGGTTCGGGTGCGAACGGGGCTGCCGTCTCCAGCGCCTCTGCCGTTCCAGCACTCGCCACCCGCACCAGATCGTACAAACACACTGCTGCCGCCTGCCCTAGGTTCATCGACAGATGCCGCTCGCCCGCACGCTCCCGCATCGGGATGGTCAAGAGCCAATGGCAGTGGCTCAACTCATCGTTACTCAACCCGGTCTTTTCCGACCCAAACAGGAGCGCGACCCGCGACTCCGATCCGGCCAGCACGGCCCCAATCTGCCCTGAAGCATCGGCCAGCGTCAACACCGGCTGAGCGATCACACGTTCTCCCACCGACGTTGTCCCCACGACCAGATCGCAGTCCCCGACCGCGTCTGCAACTGACCCAAACTCTTCCGCCGCCTGGAGCACGGCAACCGCATCGACCGCAGACCGCGCGCCCTCGAAGGGAACGCGGAATTCGTTCACCAACCGCAGCCGACCGAAACCAAAATCCTGCATGGCCCGTGCGACCGCCCCGATATTGCCTGGGTTCCGCGCCCGCACCAGAACTAGCGCGAGCCGGCCGCGGGCCTCCTCAGAGATCACCGCAGCCGACCCGGTTTGACTGCAGAGCTACCGGGCAGCAACGGCCGTAGACCTCGGATACGTCGCCTCCACGGTCAACACCTCATACGGATGGATCTGCACTGTCACCGTATCGCCAGCCAGCGGGAGCGCGGCGCCCTCCGGCTTCTCCATCATGTTGGTCTCCGTCACCGCCGTCGCCCCTGGCGGCACGTGGAGCTTTACCTGACTCTCCTGTCCGGCCCACTCCATCATGCGGAACACGAGACCATCGGCATCCTCCGCCTTCTTCATCGCCGTCAGCACCACGTTGGGATTCTCGACGCTGGCCCAGCTGTGCTCCGACGGCAGACGACCTCCATGGGCCGCCACCGCCGTGACCGAGATCGGATAATTCAGCTCGTAGCCGCGATGCATCGTCAGCGCGCTCTTCCAATCGCCTGTATGTGGATATAAGGCGTACCGAAAGCTCTGCGGCCCACGATCCGCGTCGGGGTCCGGCCACGTCGGCGACCGTAGAAGCGAGATCCGCAACGTGTTTCCAGCTGCGTCATACCCGTACTTGGAATTGTTCAGCAGCGACATCCCGTGCTCCTGATTACCCAGGTCTGCCCAGCGCATCGCGGGCACTTCGAACTGCGCTTTTTGCCAGGTGTTTGTGCGCTCGGTGGTTCGCTCGATGGATCCATACGGAATCTCGTACGTCGCCTTGTTTGACGTTGCCGACAGAGGAAACGCCGCCTTCAGCAAGACGTGCGTTTCGTGCCAGTCTACGTGATTGTCGATCGCCACCGTGTCCGCAAACGCGTCCAGCGAGATCTCCTGAACAAACTTTGACTGCTGCCACGTCCGCCCCACACGCACCGTCGCCCGCAGCGGACCGTGGTCGGTCAACGTGATCGAATCCACCTGATCGACGATCGCTGGCGGTTGGTCGAGCGTCCCCGGATCGATATTCCATGCGTCGTAATCCTTGGGCGTGTCCTTGAACGCCTGCAGCTGATTGCCGCACGCCCCCGGCGCCAGCGATTCAGTGTGCGACTTCGCATCCATCAGGCTCGTGATGCAACCTGTTTTCTTGTCGATCGTCACACGGAGATTCGCGTTCTCGAGCGTAAAGCTCACCGGCGTCTCGGCCGCGCGCAGGAGATTCCCCGATTCTTTCTCCGATCCGTTTCCACCCACCGCATGCAGCACCTTGTACCCCAGCGCCGGCATATCGTCGACCCGCGCCAGAACCTGAAACGTGTTCGTCGCCGGGTCGGAGGACACGATCTGGGTCAGGAGCGGCTTGTTCTTGGCATCCAGAAGCCGAATTCCGTCCGCATGCTCCGGAAGCTGCACCGACACACGCACCGTCTCCGACCTCGGCCAGCTCAGCGGATTGAACAGCAGCACCGGCGCGTCGCCCTTCACGCGGGTATCGATCTGCGCGGCGAGCGTGTTGATCGAGTCCTCGCTGATCTCGCGATCCGAATGGAACACCTCCGTATACTCTTTCTGCGCGTCGCGGTAGATCACGGCAATGCCCGATCCTGCGGCCAGATCGTGAAACTGATTGAACGTGATCTTCCGCCACGAGTCCGTCAGCGCCTCGTTCGGATAGGCCCGTCCACTCAGCCACGCCAGGGACGCGAGCTTCTCCGCATCGATCGTCTCTACCTCCGACCGCCGCATATTCTCCTTGTGCTTGGCCTGGGTTGTAAACACGCCGCGGTGATACTCGAAGTAAAGCTCGCTCTTCCACGTTGGAAGGCTCATTTGTCCCGCTGCCGGCGTCGGCAGCTTGTACCCTGCGGCGATGGCGTCGTAATCAAACGTGGGCGAGGTTGGATTGAGACGACCCTCGACGGTTGAAAAGTAGTGCTGCGCCGTCCCATAGTGCATCGCCGGCAACGCCATGTGGGTTTCCGCACTCGTTCCCGGGCCGCCCTGTCCCGCCTGTCCGGCAGGTGCTGGATCTATCGCCCGACCGCTCGTGCCGCGCCCACCGGCACCACTCGCGCCTGCGCCCGTTTCGCCCGCACCGCCTCCCGCGGCCGCGATATAGTGGTCGCCCTCGTCCAGCATGGCGCGCGTCGGACCGCCGCCGTGATCGCCTATTCCGTACAGATCCATCATGCTCGTCGTGCCGGGGTTGCGATCGGCGGACTGATTGAAGTCTCCCGAGATACGGATCGGATTGAGGTTGGTATGCACATAATCGGTCGGGAAGTACGTCAAGACCTTTGAACCGTCCGGCGACTCCCACCAGAACAGCCGAAACGGCAGCTGGTTGGTATCGTTCCAGTGCATCTTTTGCGTTACAAAGTAGTCCAGCCCCGATCGCTTGTAGACCTGCGGCAGCTGCCAGTTATAGCCAAAAGAGTCCGGGTTCCAGCCGATTCTCGCTGTCACGCCATACTGCTTTTGAAAGTAGCGCTGCCCAACCAGAAGCTGCCGTACCAGGCTCTCGCCATCCGGCAAGTTCAGGTCAGGCTCCACCCACATGCCACCCACGATCTCCCAGCGACCTTCTTTCACGCGCTCGCGGATCTGGTCGTTCAGCTTGGGATATTTGTCCGCCATCCACTCCGTGTACTGCGCAGCCGACTGCGTAAATGTGTAGTCCGGATACTCGTTCATCAGCTGCAGCGCCGTCGTAAACGTCCGCCGCACCGCATCCACGGTCTCGCTCTCCGGCCACAGCCACGCCGCGTCGATATGCGAGTTGCCGGTTAGCGTGATCTTCGCCTCGGCCAGAACTGGCCGCAGCGGATCCAGAATTGTCTGCGCCCTCCGCAGCGATGCGTCGAACTTCGCCTGGTTGTCCGTCTGCAAAGCATCGGTATCGATCGCCGCTACCGCCTTTTCGACGACCGGCAACAGATCCGTCCGCGGGGTCGGCAAGGCCGGCAAGAGATTTGCGGCCGTGATGCACTCCACGCGGATGTCCTCCGGATTCGGCCGCGTCGCCGACACCGGCGGCGAGATCCGCAGCGTCACACCGCCGAACCGCTTTTCATCCACTGTCCGCAACAGCTTTACGGCGACATCCACCTTCTCGCCTGGCCGCGCTGGATCAAACAAGATGATCGGTTCGAGATCGTCTCCCAACGCGACTCGCCGGCCGTTGAAGTAGATGATCTGCGGCATCGGCCCGTTCGCATTGGCGTGGAATTGAAACTCAATGCGCGACCCCGAGATGTCATAGCCGTGCAGCGTCTTCGGCACATCGATCGTGCGCCGGTACCACGCCGCATCCATCGCGGCATGGGACCCCGCCTGTACCGTCGTCCATGAGCTGGTGTCCGCCGTCTCGCCGTGCGGCAGATCGCCGGAATGGAACTTCCAGTCCACGGCTGGCAACGTTTCCAACGTCTGCACAATATGAAGCTTCGCCATCGCCGCGGGGGAAAGCTGCGGCGGCTTCGGAGCCTGCGTAAAGCTTTGGGACAGCACCGGAATCGTCAAAATACCGAGGATGGCAAATACGCTGCGCTTAAGCATGCCGCCAAGAGTACCAGCGCCAACGGCTTTTGTGGAGGGGGTCGATTTTTCACATCAAAAGATCCCGCGTCAGAATCCAGATTAGAGGCCCAAACAAAGATCCAGATCAAACCACCTTTCGGCTCTCAGCGATCTCGGTCAGACCTCCGCTCTGTCCGCCAGATCGCAAATCCTGCGTCGTCCTGGAGTTCCGGGCGTCCAATGCCAATGAAGATTTATCCCGGTTGCGTCCTTTTTCTCGTCAGCATTGCTGCCGGCGCCCAAACCAGCCCTCAGAGTGGCATTGACACCAGCACCCCAACCGGCACACCCGCCGCCGCCATCCGGACTGGTCTTTCCGTCCGCACCGACCAGACGGAGCCAACTCTGATCTCGAGTTCCATCCTGCCCGACGCGCCCAGCGCCACGCCCGACAGCCCCAGCCCGCTGCCCGACGCGCCCAGCTTTCAAACCAGCTCCTCGACCCAGAGCCAGACCCCCGCCGCTCAGACCGCAGACTCCGGCCAGCCGCATCAGACCAAGCGCATCCTCGGCATCATCCCCAACTTCCGCGCCGTCAGCACGAGCACCCACCTTCCGCCGCAGACCCCCCGCGAAAAGATCGTTACCTCGCTCCAGGACGGCTTCGACTACTCCGCCTTTATCTTCGTCGGGGTCCAGGCCGGCATCGCCTTTGGAGAAGAATCCACACCCGAGTTCCACCAAGGCGCGGCCGGCTACGCCCGATACTACTGGCACACCTTTGCCGATAACGCTGACGAAGACCTCCTCGTTGAAGGCATCCTCCCCAGCGTCCTCCACGAGGACAGCCGCTACTACACCAAGCTCCACGGCAGCATCTTCAACCGCGCCGTGTACGCCGTCTCTCGCACGGTTATCACGCGCAACGACAACGGCAGCGAAGGATTCAACTTCTCCGAAGTCGTCGGCGCCGGCGCGTCCTCCGGCATCTCCTCGCTCTACTACCCCACCCGCGAACGCACCTGGACCAAGGTCGGCCAGCGCTGGTTTACCAACGTTGCCATCGACGGTGGAACCTTTGTCTTCAAAGAGTTCTGGCCCAACATCAACGACGCCTTGTTCCACCAGAAGGACTAGGTGCTCAGTCGCTTCTAGCGAAGCAGCGGCTCAGTCCCAGCGTTCATGATGTTCAGGTACTCGGTATAGGCAAACAGACGGTCGCGCCGCCGTCCACTGATCTCGCCGATCATCTGCAGCTGGGTCAATCGCCCCATTGCTGTCGTAATCGTCGGAAACGTCAGACCGGTTGCCTCTGCCGCTTGGTGGATTGAGGTAATCGGCTTACGCTGCAGGTGCTCGTGCACCCGAAGAGCGGACGAGGACCCTTTGCCAAGCTGCTGGATAGGCTTGCGATCTGTCGCGAAAAGCTGCAATAAGGCGGTCGCCGTATCGGACGCGAGTCGGGCTGTACTGTCCACAGCCTCGAGAAAAAACGTGAGCCACTCGGTCCATGCGCCCTCGAACCGAACGCGCTGCAGCAGATCGTAGTACTCAGCGCGATGCGTCTTGAAGTACAGACTGAGGTACAGAAGAGGTTCCTTCAGGACCTTTCGCTGGCACAGAAAGAGCGTGATCAGAAGCCGCCCCAGCCTCCCATTCCCGTCGAGAAACGGGTGAATCGACTCGAATTGGACGTGGAGCAGACCGGCCTGAATCAGCAGTGGCAAACTTTCGTCGTACAGGGCGTTCTCAAAGTCCCCGAGGCAGACCATAAGGCGATCCGGAGGCGGCGGAACATAAACGGCATTCGCAGGACGTGTTCCTCCTATCCAGTTCTGCGACGTGCGGAACTCACCCGGCGTCTGATGATTCCCTCGCCCACCCGTCAGCAGACGATCATGTACCTCGCGGAGAAGCCGCAGTGAAAGCGGGAAGTCCTCTTCGAGGCGGCTGAGTCCGTGCTGCATGGCCGATACATAGTTCGAGACCTCCCGAACATCGCCCATCGGCACCCCTGGCGCTGCGTCATTCTCGAAGAGCAGCAGATCCGATAGCGACGATTGCGTGCCTTCGATTTGCGAAGATAATACCGCCTCTTTCCTGACATACGAGTACAAGAACAGGGTCGCTTCCGGCAGCACCGCCGTCACCCCATCCAGACGCCCTAGCGCCTGGTTCGCACGATCCAGCAGCGGAAACAGCGGAGCGAGATCGACGGCGGGCACAGGCGGAAGCGGATCCGGCACAAAGGACCGCACCGTCTCTCCCGATGTGGAAGAGTTCACAAACCTGCCGCTGGGTCTCCCTGGGCTCATTAGGAAAGCATCCTTGAATAACAATTTGTCTTATTCAAGGATAAGCCACTTAGCTTTAATAAGGGTCCGAGCAACGCTGAAGACCTCATGCCGGGGGATTGGAGGCTAATTGCCTGTGCTTCCCGCACCCGCCCCCGGGGCCTTCTGCGCTGCGATCCAGCGGGTTGTGCGTGCGTCGAGGAGGTCGAGCGGGAGGGTTCCGCCGTCCAGGATTTCGTCGTGAAAGGTCCGGATGTCGAAACGTGGACCGAGTTCCCGTTGGGCTCGGTCCCGGAGCTCACGAATTTTGAGCTGTCCCAGCTTGTACGCCAGTGCCTGCGCGGGCCACGCGATGTAGCGATCTGTCTCGGACTGGATGGTCGGCTCGTCGACCGCGCCCGACTCGCGGAAGAAGGTGACCACCTGGTCGCGCGTCCAGCCCTTGGAGTGGATGCCGGTGTCGACAACGAGGCGGACGGCTCGGAAGAGCTCTGACGATAGGCGACCGTAGTCCGACACGGGATCCTGGTAGAACCCGACCTCCTTGCCCAGTTGTTCGGAGTAGAGCGCCCAGCCTTCGATGTACGCGTTGAACCCCAGGCCATGCAGCCGAAACTTCGGCATCCCCGTGAGCTGTTGCTGGACCGACAGCTGCATGTGGTGGCCTGGGACGCCCTCGTGGTAGGCGATGGCCTCGTCATCGATGAGCGATCGATCGGCGAAGTCTGACGTCGCGACGACGACCCGCCCCGGTCGTTTGCCATCGGGCGTGCCCGTGACGTAGTGCGTGGCGGCCGCGGCCTGAAACGCCGGAATTGCCTCCACCGTCACCGGCGACTTCGGAAGGAGCGTAAAGAGCGTGGGCAGCTTGGGCTGCATCTGCGCGATGTACCGCCGAAAGTCCTCGAGGATGGCGTCTGACGATGTGGGCTTGTACTTCGGATTGGACTTCAGCGCCGACCGGAAGCTGGCCAGATCGGCGAAGCCTTCCTTTTTGGCGATGGCGGTCATCTCCGCTTCGATTCGAGCGATCTCGCGCAAGCCGATCTGGTGAATTTCATCGGCCGAGAGATCTGTCGTCGTCCGAGCGCGGATGTCGTTTACATATCGCCTCTGGCCTTCCGGAAGGGACGTGATCGCCAGCGCGGTTCGACCGTGCGGCGCGTATTCGGAGCTCAGGAAGACCGCGAATTGGCGGTAAGCGGGTAAGACCTCCGTGTTGACGGCCGCGGTGATCGCCGCCGTCAGCCGCTGCTGGTCCGCGGCGGAGATGCTCGCCGGATACTTCTTGGTGGGCAGCAGAAACGGGTCGGCATCGATGATGCCCTGGCACTGTTTGGGCAGCTTCTCGATCAGAAACCGGACCGGCATGAGGTTATCGCGCTCGCCCGCCCGCAGCACCTCGGTCGTTTCGGTCAGCACGCGCGGGATCTGATGCAGACGCGCGATGTAGTCCTCGTAGTGCTTCACGGAATCGAGCGGCACCGACAGCGGGAGATCTGCGAGCCCGGTGTGAACCCCGTTTTGCTGGTTCACCGGCATCTCGTACTCTTTCAGATCGAAGTCTGCCTGTCTCTGCTCGAGCACGCGCAGCATCAGGTCGTGCGAAAGCTGATCCTGCTCGGAAAACCCGGTCGTATCGATCGCGCGCAGGCGATTGAGGAACGTCATGTCGGTGCCGTGACGCTCGGCTATGGCGCGCAGCGAGTAATCCGCGAGCCGATCGTTATAGCGGTAGTCGCCGAACGCTGTGGCCCGCTCCGGAAAGTTGCGGAGATCGGTCTGATACTGCTCTTCGAAGAGGGCGTTCTGCGCGCTCAGGCGAGCCGGGAGCGGCTGCAGGGACTGGGCAAAGGCGCAAGCAGAAGAGAAGGCAACTGCAAAGAACGCGAGACGCGCGGACGAGGGGAAAGATGGGGTCGAGAGAGGGGGCATGGTGTAGGGGCAGCGTAGCAGATTTTTTGCGGCCCGGAATCGAGGCGTTCGGCACCTCCGGCGTGGGACGTTTTCCAACGGCCGACATGCGGCTTCGACCCTATGGCTTGCGCGCCAAGGCTACGCGCGCGATGCCCTGGAGATCCGGCAGAAACGCCACGGCGTCCCAGCATGTGAGCAGCGCGGCCAGCTGATCGCGCTGCCCGGACCCGATCTCGAGGGCCAGCAAACCGCCCGGCCGGAGCCAGCGTCGGGCGTCGGGGATGAGTCGGCGGTAGATCTCGAGGCCATCCGCTCCGGCGAACAAGGCGCTGGCCGGCTCCCAGTGGCTCACCTCGGGATGGAGACCGGCGCGGTCGGCTTCGGCGACGTAGGGCGGATTCGACAGGATTGCGTCGAAGAGCGGCGTCGCCGGCGTCAAGGCGTTGAACAGATCCGACTGAATGAACTCGACTTGGCTCTCGACGCTGTTCTGGCGGGCGTTGGCGCGGGCGACGTCCAGCGCAGCTTCGGAGACATCGAGCGCTACAATTTTGGCGAGGGGCAGACGGCTCGCGAGGGCGATCGCGATCGCCCCTGACCCGGTTCCGACGTCCGCCAACCGCAGCGGCTGGTTCGCCGAGAGATGTGTCAGCGCAGCCTCCACCAGGCCCTCCGTCTCCGGTCGCGGGATTAAGACCGCCGGCGACACCTGAAACGGGAGGCCAAAGAACTCCTGCACGCCGGTGATGTACTGAACGGGTTCCATGTGTAGGCGGCGTGCGATGGCGGCTGCGTAGGTCGCTTCTTCGGCAGAGCTCAGGGGCCGGTCCGGCTCGGCATAGAGCGCGGTTCGGGGCAGATTGAGCGTGTGGAAGAGCAGCAGTTCCGCATCTTGGCGCGCCGATGAAGAGAGCCGCGGCTCGGCCTGAAGCTGGCTTGCACCTTTCAGTAGCACCTCGCGAATTGTCACGCGAGCAATGGCCTAGCGGTGCTCATTCGCGGGGCGCTCATCTGGATGCTCATCTGGGGGGACGATCCGGGAAGAGACTTCAAGCTTGTGGTAGTTGCTGTACTCGGCGATGGACTGCAGGTACTCCGAAGTTCCTTTGCGGAACAGCTCACTCCGAACGCTTGCCGGTGTGTAGAACGTCCGGTCTGCGAGGCTTACCGGACCGAACGTAACCGTCCACACCAGGGGGCCCCATTTGTCGCCGCCGCCTGGTGGATGCGGCAGGGTCTGCCGGATCTGCAGCACCTGTTTCGACCCAGCATCGAGGGTAATCTCACCTGTCCGCCCCAGATCGGGGGCCGGGCATCCTGCGGGGAGCGGCGTCCGGCCGGCAAACTCGATATGCAGTTGCGAGGGATCGGAGGCCGTCGCAGCGGCGGCGGAAGTGGCTTCGCGGAAGTCGAAGCAGTGGGCTGCATCCGCCCTCAGCACGAGAAGCGCCGCATCGAACCCACCCATAAGCGTGTATGCGCCCTTGATGTGATCGCCGTGTGCGGCTGCCCCGTCGATCTCGCGAACGACGCGGCTCTCGAGAGATTTGCCGGATTGCCGCGGCCCCTCGCCGTGGAGCACACGGAAGGTCGAGACTGTTGTATTCGAGGCGGTCTGGTGCCCGTCGCTGAAGCGCTTCGACGTAAAGCGCTCATCGCAGAAGAGATCCGGCAAGGTGGCCATGTAGGTTGCTACATTGGCGCGAACCTCGCGAAGGAGATCGTCGGGTGATTCAGGTTGCGGGCCGGATGGCGCGCCGGTCTGGGGACCAGATTGGGCCAGAACCGGTCGCGGGCGGCCCAAACCCAAGCACGCCGCCGCTACACATGCCAGCACCCGGCAGCCGGCGTATCTCACGCTGCCGCAACCTCGGCCTTCATCTTTTCCGCGACGTCATGCGCGATCAGGGCGTCGATTGTCGGCTGGAGCTGCCCTTCCATCACCATCGCCAGCTGATGGTTTGTCAGGCCGATCCGGTGGTCTGTCATGCGGTTCTGCGGAAAGTTGTAGGTCCGGATCTTCTCTGACCGATCGCCTGTCCCGACCTGTTGCTTGCGGTCTTTGGCCTGTAGCTGGTGGATCCGTTCCGCCTCGACTTCGTGGAGCCGTGAGCGGAGGACACGCATGGCCTTTTCGCGGTTCTTGATCTGCGATTTCTCGTCCTGGCAGCTTACGACGGTGCCTGTGGGAAGGTGCGTGATCCGGATCGCGGAGTACGTTGTGTTGACGGACTGGCCACCCGGCCCCGAGGAGCAGAAGGTGTCGATCCGGAGGTCCTTGGGTTCGATTTTGACGTCGACCTCCTCTGCCTCTGGAAGCACGGCAACGGTGATTGCCGACGTGTGCACGCGCCCCTGGGTTTCGGTGGCCGGCACCCTCTGCACACGGTGCACGCCCGACTCGAACTTCATCTGCGAGTACACCTTGTCGCCCTCGATGATCGCCGTGACGTCCTTTAGACCGTGCCCGATGCCGGTCTCGGACTGTGAGAGGATCTCCACCTTCCAACGGTGCTGTTCGGCGAAGCGCAGATACATCCGGAACATCTCCGCGACGAACAAGGCCGCTTCGTCGCCACCTGTGCCGGCGCGCAGTTCGATGATGATGTTTTTGTCGTCGTTTGGATCTTTGGGCAGGAGTAGTACCTTGATCTCTTCTTCGAGCGCCGACCTCCGCGCTTCGAGCGAGTTCAGCTCCTCCTCTGCCATTAGGCGGAGGTCGGGATCGGCGGATGTCTCGGGGTCGGCGAGCATGCCGCGGGCGTCGGCGATCCCGGTCTCGGCTGCTCGCAGCTGCCTGAACTTCTCGACGACGGGCTCGAGATCGCGGTGCTGCTTCGCCACCTGCTGGTACTTTTTCTGATCCTGCACCAGCGTGGGGTCGGACATTTGACGGCTAAGGTCTTCATAGCGCGCTTCCAATTGATCCAGACGTTCAAACATGATCAGGGTCTCCACCTGCCGGCATCCAGGGCAGGAATCCAAAATAGATTAGATAAGGGTGTTCAGAGGAGAGAAGGGGAAGCGCAGCTACGCAAAGTCGTGACGGCCGGCAACTACCAGGCCAGTCACAAGGGGAGAGTTCACCAGATTTGCAAGCGATCGCGCCACGTTCCTTAGTTTAGATGGTACAGCCGCCGTCAAGGGTGCGCGCTCGAACTGCCCCACCAACTCACTGGACGCGGAAGGACTTACCGTTTTTGGGAGGGGTCTAAAAAGAAAGTTAGCTAAATAACCGCGCCGGGCTGAAGTTTTTTCGGATTGTGCCGATATATATAGTGTGACCAGATTTCTGCTTGGAGCCGCCTCTTGATTCCGTGTTCTCCTTCCGTATCCGACACCTTCCCCTCTGACGAAGAGGAGCGACTTCTCGCGCTGGAAGGCCTGGGTTTGCTGGATACTCCAGAGAGCGAGAGCTTCGACCGGATTACGCGGCTCGCCAGCTCGTTCTTTGGAACTCCCATCTCTGCCATGTCCTTGACCGACCGGTCGCGGCAGTGGTTCAAGTCGTATCACGGTGTTGATCATCGCGAGATTCCGCGGGAAGGCGCCCCCTGCGCCGAAGTCACTGAAACGCATAAAACTCTCTATCTCCCCAACCTTCTGGAAGACGAACGGTACAAGGATTGTCTGCTGGCTCGGTCGGGAATCCGTTTTTACGCTGGAGCTCCGCTAATCACCCGTCAAGGGCACACACTTGGAGCCTTTTGCGTGCTTGACAGCACGCCGCGGGAATTTTCTTCGGAACAGCTGGCCCAGCTTCAGGACATGGCTGCTATGGTGATGGCGCAGGTTGAGCTGCAGCACGAGTTCGGACGTATTGATCCGTCAAGCGGCCTGCCCAATCGCTGTCAGATGGATGATGACTTGCAAGATCTGGGCCGTCGAGAGGCGGAGCCTGCCCGGGTTCTGCTGCTGATTGAGATCGCCGACTTACGGCACGTCAACGAAGCTATCAGTGTGCTTGGGACCACTTATCTGGAAGATCTTCTGCGAGCTTGCGCTCAACGGATTCGATCCTCGATTCAGAAAAATATCGTTCTTTACCATGTGGGTTTCGCGGCATTTGCCCTTGTACTCGACGATGCGCACGAGCCATGGCACGAGATCGTCGATGTCATTTCCCACGCACTCGCGACACCCATTGAGGCGGGCGGTGGCTTGGTGAGCGTAACCGCTGCTTACGGAATCGCTCCCTTTGATGTCCGGGACACGACCGCGTCGGAAGCTCTGCGGATGTCGACAAGCGCGGTGAATGACGCTCGCCAGAACGACGTCGCGTTTGCGGTTTATAACAGATCCAGTCACGCCGCTCATCAGAGGCGCTTCTTGATCCTCAAGTGTTTTCGTGAGTCACTTTCCCTCGGTCGTCACTTCGAACTTGTGTACCAACCACGAGTTGACGCCCCGACCGGGCGCTGCGTTGGAGCAGAGGCGCTTCTGAGGTGGGCTCACCCGGAGCTCGGAAACGTCTCGCCGGGCGAGTTCATTCCTCTGATTGAGCAGACAAGCCTGGCCGGTCCGATGACCCAGTGGGTTCTTACCAACGCGTTTGGCCAGATTGCCAAGTGGAAGTCCTCAGGGCGGCCCCTCCGTATCTCGATCAACATCTCGGCTCGCAATCTCGAACAGCCGGATTTTGCCGGGCAGGTCGCCACGGCAATGTCGCTCTTCAGCATCGATCCTGTTGATATTGAGCTTGAATTTACCGAAAGCGCAGTGATTCGTCATGAGACCCAGGTTCTCGGTCAACTTCAGCAGCTGCGGCAGCTTGGGGTGGAACTGGCTATTGACGACTTCGGGACGGGATACAGCTCCTTCTCCTATTTGCGAAAGCTTCCCGCGCAGGTCGTCAAGTTGGACCAGTCATTCATCCGAAACATGGGCAACGATGAGAAGGGCCCCGTGCTCGTTGGAGCGATGATCCAGATGAGCCATGATCTCGGCTACAGAGTTGTGGCCGAAGGCGTCGAAACTCGGGAGGCGCTCGATCTGCTTACAGATCTGGGGTGCGACGAGATCCAGGGGTACTTCATCGCTCGCCCACTCGCGGCGTCGGCGTTCGAGAGCTTTCTCCTTACGTCCGCATGGTCCTGTAGCTCCACAGTGCTCGCGCCGCAGCTGCGGCAGATGGGACGGCCGCCACTTGTCCTGCAATAGCGACAGATTCCTTCAAAACATCGGGGACGGAAACTTCCGCCAGTTCGCCGGAAACGCCCCGCCCCGACGATAGCTCGCCAGAAACCGAAATCGCGCGATCTGCACGGGCGTCGCCGGCGCGATCGTCCTTCCAAGTTCCAGAACCGTGTTGCCGTCGAAAGTTGGCCACCTCGGCAAGCCCGGCCCGTTTGGGTCGCCCGTTCGAGCGAAGTGGATCATGTACGCCATCATTGTGGAGGCCATCGCCCGATCCGTCTCTCCCGGCTCTCTCTTCGGGTCCGTGTTCGGTCCCGATCCGGCCGGGGGCAACGTACCGAAGACAAACGAGACATCCGTCGCATGGGCCGCGACAGGCAAGTACGCGGAGGTGTACGTGAACTTGTACCCATAGACCGGCATCTTCGCTGTACGCCGCTGCAGATCAAGCCACTCCCACGTCTGCTCCGCGATGACCATATCGCCGGCCAGCGCCTCCGCCGATTGTTTTGCCTGGACGTCCGTCCCGGCCGGATACAGTGTCAGGAACTCCGCTATCCGCGCGCTCCCAAACACCTGCTCGGCTGCGTCGCGAAACGCTTTCGGGCTACCGTGGGGAAGCGCCCACATCCCGAAAGGGATGCTCTCGTGTTCATTCCAGCCGGCCAGGAGCGGAATCCGCATCTGCTTCCCGCTCAGAAACCGTGCCGCCGGGAGCTCGGGCACAATGTAGTGGTCTACATTTGGCGAAAAGGCCGAGACGATCGGGTCGCTCCTGAAGCTCCAGGGCGCAGCGCTGTTCAGTCGCTCCGCCGTGGTCGCACGAAGCTCCGCAATCGTGTTCGCTCCCATGTCCTTGACAAACCTGATGCCGCGGCTATGCGCTTCCTCAAACGTAGCGAGCGATCCGTGCTCTCCGTCCCAAAACGCACCGCTCGAGCCGATCGCCTTCTGGAACAGGCCCTTGCTGAGCGGCGAAGCCATCAGGATGCCGATCGCATGCGATCCAGCCGACTCGCCGAAAAGGGTAACGTTGTCAGGATCGCCTCCAAAGTTCGCGATGTTTGCCCGCACCCATCGCAAAGCTGCAAGTTGATCCTGCAGGCCATAGTCGCCCGAAGGTCCTTCCCTGTCCAGCTCCGGATGCGCCAGAAATCCAAACACTCCCAGCCGATAGTTCAGACTCACCAGAACGACGCCCTTCTCTGCAAACCGGGCACCGTCCGTATTCGGCTCCATCGATGACCCAAACTCAAACCCACCACCATGCACCCAGACCATCACGGGCCGCTTTTCTGCCGGACGCCGCGCCCCAGTCCAGATATTCACGGTCAGACAGTCCTCGCTGAACGGTGTGCCCGGCATGGGCGTTCCCACCAGAGCAGACCAGCAACGCGACCCATACTGCGTCGCATCTCGAACTCCCTTCCACGGCAACGCCGCCTCTGGAGAGCGCCAGCGCAAACTCCCCACGGGCGGCGCGGCATACGGCACGCCCTTAAACGCCAGCACCCCATTTGCATCCCGATCCGAGCCGCGCAGAACACCGGAGGCCAGGTGCACCTCCGGCCTCAGATCGGCATCCTGAGCGCTCGTCACACCCACCCCTATCGCAAACGCCGCCACTAACGCCAAACGCTTCATCGTCTCTTCTCTCGCAAAACGCCGCTCCGCTATGCTACTCCGGCTCTCGTCTGCATCTTTCTTCTCAGAGGACGCTGAACACACACCCATGGCCCGCTACATCGAAGTTGCCAGCCTCGCAGACGAGCTCGCCGCCGAAGGCAGCCGCCTGAAGAAACGCGCTTCCATAACCCAAGCCCTCACCCGCATTGCCGCCGAATCACTCGATGACGCCGGCATCTTCGCCATGTATCTCGCCGGCGAGCCCTTTGCCGAAGCCGATCCTCGCAAACTCAACGCCGGAGGCGCGCTCCTCACCAAAGCCCTGCGCTCCGTCAGCGGAGCCTCCGACGCCCAGCTCACCGCCGCTTACCGCCGCCACGGCGACCTCGGGGCGGCCGCCTTTGACCTCCTCGTTCCACCTACCGGCAAAACCCCGAAGGACGCGAGCCTCACGCTCGGGGAAGTCCGCGCCGCCTTTGACGCCATCGCGGTCAGCCGCACCACCGCCATCCGTGCCGGCCTCGTCGAAGACCTCCTGCGCCGATCCACCGCCGTTGAAGCCAAATACCTGCTCAAACTCATGCTGGGCGACATGCGCATCGGCGTAAAACAGAGCCTCGTTGAAGAGTCGATCGCGGTCGCCGCCACAGCCCACAACCCCGCCCAGCCGGCCGAGGTCGGTGCCGTCCGCCACGCCGTCATGCTCGAGGCCGACCTCGCCGGAGCCGTCCGACGCGCATTTACCGGAACCCTCGCCGACGCGCGCATGCGCCTCTTTCACCCTCTCGGTTTCATGCTCGCCAGCCCAGTTGAGACGCCCGAAGAGGCCGTCAGCCGCTTCACCAGCAAACCGGAAAAGCCCGACAAACCCGCAAAACCCACACGATCCCGCAAGCTCTCGAAAAAGGCCGCAACCACCACCAGCCCCGAATTCGAACCCGACCCCGAAGCTTTTCCGGACGCTGAGCCCACCGATACCCTCCCTGCGCCACCCGAAGACGAAAGCTCCGACCTCCTCGCGCGCGAATTCCTCGCCGCAACCAACAGCCTCGGGGCGCCCGATGCCAGCCCCACTGTCCAGGCCTTTCTTGAAGACAAATACGACGGCATGCGCGCCCAGCTCCACTGCGGAGACCCCACCCAACCCGGCCGTGTCGCCATCTACTCCCGCAACCGCGAAGACGTCACGGAAAGCTTCCCCGAGCTCGCCGAAGCCTTCGGCCGCGTCGCCGAAGCCGGCACCGGCGCGCTCATTCTCGACGGCGAGATCCTCGGCTGGGACTTCACCCACGGCCGCGATCTTCTCAGCGCCGACCCCAGCTGGACTAACCTGGCGACCGGCCGGGCCCTCCCCTTCGCCGTTCTCGGGCAACGCATCGGTCGCAAACGCGTCACGGACGACATCCGTCGAGAGATCCCGGTCGTCTTTATGTGCTTCGACCTGATGTACGCTGACGGCGCACTCACGCTCGACCAGCCCCTCCGGGAGCGTCGCGCCCGCCTCGAAGCGATCAGCAAGGGCGTCTCGGGCATGACCACGTCTCCTCTGCGCGGCCCCAAACCCGCGAAGAACTCTACCCAGACCAACATCTTCGACACGGAGGAAGACGCCGCAAACACTGCCCAGAACAGCGGACTTCAAACGGACCGGGAGCTCACCCCAGACACCCCACTCCCACGGCTCCTGCTTTCCCCCGCCCGCCTCGTCCAAACCGCCGACGAGATCGACCGGGCCTATGCCGAGGCTCGCGCCCGCGCCAACGAAGGCGTCATGCTCAAGGCCGCCAACTCCACCTATCTGCCCGGCCGGCGCGGCCTCCTCTGGGTCAAGCTCAAACGCGAACTTGCCACCCTTGACGTTGTGATCACCGGCGCCGAATACGGCTCAGGCCGCAAATCCCAATTTCTCAGCGACTACACTTTTGCCGTCCGCGCCGAGAACGGCGAACTCCAAAATGTCGGCAAAGCCTACTCGGGCGTCACCGACCTCGAAATCACCCAGTTGACCGACTGGCTCAAAGCCCACACTCTCGAAGACTTCGGCCACTTCCGTACCGTCGAGCCGCAAGTCGTCCTCGAAGTCGCCTTCAACAACATCATGCGCTCGGACCGCCACCAGAGCGGCTTCGCCCTCCGCTTTCCCCGCATTCTCCGCATCCGCGACGATAAACCCGTCACGGAAATCGACACCGTGGAACGCGTCGAAGAGATCTATCAATCGCAGGTGGACAAGCCCACCGACCCTGCATCCGGATCCACAACTGACAAGGAGCCAGAGAAACAAGTCCAAACGACCCGATCCTGAGCCCAACCGAGGTTGTTGCACCTGCAACCTCTCACAGGTCACTCATCCGCGCGCACACTCCGGCCACGCTTTGACTTCACCGGCCCCGTCTCCACGCATTTGTCAGACACCAGCACCGGGTTCGCCACCTGGTTCGAAGCCGCCCGCGTAAATGCGCGGTACAGCTTCGCTACATCTACACGCCCGGCGCCGCGCATCTCGCGATCCACCGCCGCGTGCATCGCCGAAAGCAACTCCTCCCGCAACTCGTTCAGCACACGATCGATGTAGATGTAAGGCAAATTTTCTCCAGGCAAGCTGCAAGGGCTTTCCTCTGAGAGTATCGCGTCGAGGCTCTGCCAGACCCGGTCCTGGAAGGAAGGGGTGTGGGTGGGGTAGGCAGGCCACCTGCAACGGCGCTGTGAAACACTAGCTTAGAGCGAGAAACCTCTTATGAGCACCTTAACCGTAACTCCTTCGGCAGAAGCTGCGCAGTCCACCCCATCCGCAAAAGGCCGCTTTGGGGCTTACGGCGGACGCTACGTCCCCGAGACCCTTATGGCCGCGCTCGAGGAGCTCGAAGCCGCCTACGCGGAGGCGCAGGCCGACCCCAGCTTCGCCGCCGAGCTGGCCCAACTGCTCCACCACTACTGCGGTCGGCCAACGGCACTCTACTTCGCCAAACGCCTCACCGAGACCTCCGGCGGGGCGAAGATCTACCTCAAGCGCGAAGATCTCCTGCACACCGGAGCGCACAAGATCAACAACGCACTTGGACAGGCGCTGCTGGCTCGTCGTATGGGGAAACATCGCATCATCGCTGAAACCGGAGCCGGACAGCATGGCGTCGCGACCGCCACGGTCTGCGCCCTCTTCGGCCTCGAGTGTGTCATCTACATGGGCGAAGAGGACATGCGCCGGCAGGAGCTCAACGTTTACCGCATGCGTCTGCTCGGCGCGGATGTCCGCGGCGTCAGCGCCGGTTCCGCCACCCTCAAGGACGCTATTAATGAGGCGATGCGCGACTGGGTTACCAATGTCCGCTCCACCTTCTACATTCTCGGCTCCGCGCTCGGCGCGCACCCTTACCCGACGATGGTCCGCGACTTTCAGCGCGTCATCGGCCGCGAGGCCCGAGCCCAGATCCTCGAGGCAGAAGGCCGGCTTCCGGACGCCATCGTCGCCTGCGTCGGCGGCGGGTCGAATGCCATTGGCGCATGGTACGAGTTCCTCCCTGACCAGAACGTCCGGCTGATCGGCGTCGAGGCAGGCGGCTGCGGTCCGGGTCTCGGCGAGCACGCCGCTCGCTTTCAGAGCGAGGGTGGAGGCCTTCCCGGCGTGCTGCAAGGGACCTACTCGTACGTGCTCCAGGACGATGCCGGACAGATCAGCACGACGCACTCGGTCTCGGCCGGCCTCGACTACGCCTCTGTCGGCCCGGAGCACGCGATGCTCCACGACTCCGGGCGCGCGACGTACACGTCCTGCTCAGACGCCGAAGCCCTCAAGGCGACGGTCGCGCTCAGCCGCACGGAAGGCATCCTGCCTGCTCTGGAGAGTGCGCACGCGGTGGCAGAGGCGATTCGCCTCGCACGCACCATGTCGCCCTCAGACATCCTCTTGGTGAATCTTTCCGGCCGCGGCGACAAAGACATGGGCATCCTCGCCCGAGAGCTCCACCTGAACGGAGCGAACCCCACCCACGCCGAAAACCGGGGTACAGCCAGTCAAGCTTTTAGCCGCTAGCTTCTAGCTGTTAGCTAACAGCTAAGAGCTTGCCGACAAGACGACCACTTATGCCCATCGCATTCCCCCAAAAACCCGGCATCGTCGCCTACCTCACCGCCGGCGACCCTGACCTGGCCTCCACCCGCGACATCGCTTTGGCAGCGATCGACAACGGCGCGGAGGTGATCGAGCTTGGTGTGCCTTTCTCGGACCCGCTTGCTGATGGTCCGGTGATCCAGCGGGCGAGTGAGCGAGCTGTCGCCCGCGGTGTCCGGCTCACGGACGTCCTTGCCCTCTGTGCCGAGATCCGGTGCGCTCGTCCTGGCGCAGGTCTTGTGCTGTTCTCGTATCTCAACCCGGTTGTTCGGCTGGGTTTCCCGGAGTTCTGTGCTCGTGCCGCTGACGCCGGAGCGGACGGTGTGCTGCTGACGGACATGATCGTCGAGGAGGCCCTGGAGTACCTTGACGCCATGGAACGGAATGCGCTCGCGCCCATCTTTCTGGCGGCTCCGACCAGCCCCGATGCGCGCCTGGAGGCGATCGCCCGGGCCTCGCTGGCCACTGGCAAGACGGGCTTTGTCTACGCCATCTCGCGCGTCGGGATCACCGGAACCCAGCAGACGGTCGCGGACGATGCCGCCGGCCTGGTCGCGCGCCTGCGCCGCTACACCAGCCTACCGATCGCGGTCGGCTTCGGCATCTCGAACGCCGAACATGTGCGAGCCGTGGGTGAGTTCGCCGACGCCGCCGTTGTGGGCAGTGCGCTGGTCGCCCTGATTGAGCGGACCGAGCCCGCAGACGCCGCACGCGCGATCGGCCAGTTCATCGCCCAACTCGGGGAAGGAGCAACAGCCGAGCCAAAGAAGGCCGAAACGAACGTATGATGGTGCTGCGTGAGCACAGATGACGACCAGACGTCGCGCACCGATTCAAGGACGAGAGATGGAGATTGCTGATTGGCGGAAAAAGATCGATGAGCTGGATGAGCAGATTGTGCGCCTGATCAGCGAGCGTGCACAGGCGGCCAAGGCCATTGGAGAACTGAAGCGGAGAGCGTCTTTACCGGTGTACGAACCACAGCGGGAACAGGCTGTCTTTGACCATGTCCGGTCGACCAACTCGGGACCACTCGGCGATGCGGAGATTATGCACGTGTATGAGCGCATTATCGATGTGATGCGAACGCTTCAGCGACGGAACTAGGAAACGACGCGCAAGACGGTAGCGAACAGGTGAGAGGCAAAGGGAAGAACGATGATTGTAGCAATGCAGGATCAGGCGACCGAAGAACACATCCAGCAGGTCATTGAGCGGATGGTCGAGCTTGGCTTTAATGTCCATCGCACGACCGGGGAAGCGCAGACGATTCTTGCCGGAGTCGGGACGCCCGATCACTTTGAGGTGACCGAGTTCAAGGTGCTGGCCGGTGTTCACGACGCGTATCGCATTTCGTCGCCGTACAAGCTGGCCGGTCGCGGATTCCGCCCCGAAGGGACGCAGGTTCGCTTTCCACATGGCGTCGTGGTTGGCGGCGAGCAGATTGTGCTGATGGCGGGTCCGTGTTCGGTCGAGTCTCGCGACCAGATCCTGACCAGCGCAAAGCAGGTTGCTGCGTCGGGCGCGCAGTTTCTACGCGGTGGCGCCTTCAAGCCCCGATCTTCTCCGTACTCGTTTCAGGGAATGGGTCTTGATGGTCTCAAGCTGCTCCGCGAGGTGTCGGATGAGACTGGCTTGCTTGTCATTACGGAGGTCATGGAGATCTCGCAGATCGAGCTCATGCTGCCCTACATCGACTGCTTTCAGGTGGGTGCGCGCAACATGCAGAACTTCAATCTGCTGCGGGAGCTTGGCCATGTACGAAAACCTGTGCTGATGAAGCGCGGTATTTCGGCCACGATCGAAGAGGTGCTCCTGAGTGCGGAGTACATCTTGAGCGGCGGCAACTACGACCTGATGTTGTGCGAACGCGGCGTCCGTACGTTTGAGACCTACACGCGGAACACGATGGATATCTCGGCGATTCCGGTGCTTAAAAAGCTGACGCACCTGCCGGTCTTTGGGGATCCATCGCATGGTGTGGGTATCCGCGATCTTGTTCCGCCGATGGCGCTGGCCAGTGTTGCGGCGGGTGCTGACGGGCTGCTGATGGAGATGCACCCGAACCCTGACAAGGCGATGAGCGACGGCGCACAGAGCCTGTATCCCGATCAGTTTCAGAGGTTGGTGGAGAAGCTGCGATTGCTGGCACCGGTGGTTGGAAGAAGCATCGCGGCTTGATGATGGAGCGTGTCACGATCCTGGGCACGGGTCTGATCGGGACCTCGGTCGGTCTCGCTCTGCGGCGTGCTGGGTTCCGTGGACAGATCACGGGTTGGGATAAGCGCGGGGAAGAGGCCGAGATTGCACTCGGGCGTGGCGCTTTGTCGGAGGTAACGGAAGACCCGGACAGAGCGGCTTATGAGAGCGACGTGGTTGTGCTTGCGACGCCGGTGCTGGGCGTTCTGGATTGGATGGAGCGTCTCGCACCTGCGATGTCAACCGGTCAGTTAGTGACCGATGTGGGGAGCACGAAGCGGCAGATCGTGGAGGCGGCGGGACGGCTTTTCCCGCGGAAGGCGGAGGGAACACCGGACCGGGAGGCACCGGAGGGGGGGGCCGAGTTTCTCGCGGGTCATCCGATGGCGGGAAAGGAGCGGGGAGGTGCGGCTCTTGGCAGCGCAGATCTGTTCGATGGCGCGGTCTGGCTGTTCACACCGGATGGACGGTGGGATGGACGGTCGACTCCGATGAGCGATGCATGGAAGGGCTGGGTGCGGGAGTTTGGCGCACGAACGATTGATATCGATCCTGTGCGTCACGATGAGCTCTGCGCTTTGGTCAGTCATGTGCCGCAACTTGTTTCGACTGCCTTGGCGGCGATGCTTGAGGAGAAGCTCCGCGATGCGCCGGAGGTGGCGGAGATAGGGGGGCGGGCGTTGCGGGAGATGACGCGTCTGGGGGCGAGCCCGTACAGCATGTGGCGGGATGTGGCGTTGACGAATACGGAACCGATCGCGCGCGGCCTGCTTGCGCTGGAGTTGGAGCTGGGACACTTGAGGGAGAATTTACGGACGCCGCAGCTGCGGGAAGAGTTTGAACGGGCGAACAGTTTTGGACGACAGCAGATGTAGATGTAGGTGGGCTTGGGGTATTCCGGGCGATATCTCCCCGGTAGGAGAATGGTCATAGAGGAAGGGCAAGGCACGATGAGACTCGCGGATGTGGTTGCGGCACGCGCGCGGCTGCGCGACTTTGTCTACTACAGCCCTTGTGCTCGTTCAGAGATGCTGTCCAAGCTGACGGGGCTATCGGTTTATCTGAAGCTCGAGAACCTGCAGATGACGGGATCGTTCAAGGAGCGTGGCGCTCTGAACCGTCTTGCGATGCTCTCTGCCGAGGAAGCCGCGCGCGGGGTTGTGGCGGCGAGCGCCGGCAATCATGCTCAGGGGGTGGCCTATCACGCTACGCGGCGGGGGATCCGAAGCAGGATCGTTATGCCTTTGCCGACGCCACTGGTAAAGGTGACGGCGACACGGGGGTTTGGCGCCGAAGTGATCCTGTTCGGGGCGAACTACGACGAGGCGTGTGAGGAAGCTACGCGACTGTGCCACGCAGAAGGTATGACGTTTATTCATCCTTTTGACGATGCGGCTGTGATGGCTGGACAAGGGACGATCGGCCTGGAGCTGCTGGAGCAGGTGGAGGGGTTGGAGGCGGTGGTTGTGCCAATCGGGGGCGGTGGCCTGATTGGCGGGATTGGGTGCGCGATCAAGGAGTCGCGGCCTGAGGTGAAGGTGATCGGGGTGCAGACGGCGCGGTTGCCTTCGATGGTGGCGGCGATGGAGCGGCACGGTCCGGTGACGATCGAACGAGCGACTACGATTGCGGACGGCATTGCCGTTCGACGTGCGGGAGACATTACGTTTCCGGTTGTGGAGCGGTATGTCGATGAGGTTGTCACGGTCGAAGAGGATGAGATCGCATCGGCGATCTTGCTGTTGTTGGAGCGAGAGAAGACGCTGGCCGAAGGTGCGGGTGCAACTGCGCTGGCGGCTGTGCTGCAGGGCCGATCGCGGGTGCTTGCTCCAGGGATGAAGACCGCTGTTCTGGTCTGTGGAGGGAACATCGACGTGACGTTGCTGAGCCGGATTATTGAGCGAGGTCTGGTCGAGGACGGCCGGCTGATCCTGCTGAGGATTCATTTGCTGGACAAGCCGGGTGCGTTATCCGAGCTGACGAAGCTGATTGCGAGTCACCAAGTTAACATCGTGAACACGCTTTACAACCGAGCGTATTACGGCGTGAACCTGGGCGATACCGTGATCGACATTACGATGGAGACGCGGGGACGCGAGCAGGTTGCAGAGCTGCTCGACGCACTGACGTCCGAGGGGTACAGGCACAGTCGCATTCTGTAGAGAGGATGAGGCTTGCTGCTCAACGGCTGAAGGTGGTTTGCACCTTTTCGGCGTGGCGTTCGCGGGCAAGGAGCAACAGGCGGTCGATCAGGTCAGAGTAGCCGAGGCCGCTGTTTTCCCAGAGTTTGGGGAACATGGAGATGGAGGTGAAGCCTGGAAGCGTGTTGATCTCGTTCAGGAAGATGCGGTCTTTGGAGTGGGAGTGCTTGCCTTTTTTTCCTGGTTCCATGAGGAAGTCGACGCGAGCGAGACCGGAGCAGTCGGTTGCGCGGAAGGCTTTGATGGCGATCTCGCGGATGTACTTCGCTTCGGAGCGCGTGAGTTCGGCGGGGATGAGGGGGACCGACGGGTTTTCGGGAGAGTCGATGTACTTGGATTCGTAGTCGTAGAACTCGCGGTTTGGGATGATCTCGCCGACGACGCTGGCTTCGGGAGCGTCGTTGCCGAGGACGGCGACTTCGAGTTCACGGGGCTTTACGTTTGGGCCTCCGACGCCTTGCTCGACGACCAGCTTGCGGTCGAAGCTTGCGGCGAGGTGGAGAGCTTCGGCCAGTTCGGAGCGTTGGTGGACCTTGGAGATGCCGACGGACGAACCGAGGTTTGCGGGCTTTACGAAGAGAGGGTAGCTGAGGTGCTTTTCGATCTGTTTGACTGTGCGCTTGGGATCGAGGCGCCAGTCGGAGCGGAGCAGGGCGAGGTAGGGTGTTTGCGGCAGATTTGCGGCTTGGAAGAGCCGCTTCATGGCGTCTTTGTCCATGCCGGCAGCGGAGCCGAGGACGCCTGAGCCGACGTAGGCGATGTCGGCGAGCTCGAGCAGGCCCTGGATGGTGCCGTCTTCGCCGAAGGTTCCGTGGAGAATGGGGAAGACCACATCGAGTTGCGAGGTCAGGTTTTCGCCCTGTCTGAGAAGGTCGGTGTTTTCTTTTGTCTTTTCAGAGGAAGGCGAGGTTTCGGGGGACGCTCCGTTGAGGAGGAGTTGCTCCGCGGAGGCGCCGGTCAGCCATCGGCCCTGGCGCGTGATGGCGAGAGGGACGACGTCGTACTTGTTGCGGTCGATGGCCTCCAGGATGGATGCGGCGGAGCGGAGGGAGATCTCGTGCTCGCCCGAGCGGCCACCGAAGAGGATGCCAACACGAAGCTTTTTTTCTTTCATGGTCGATCTTTTCCTGTTTTGTTCTGTGTGAGGGCGCGCGAGGGCTAGACGTTGAACTTGAAGAAGAGGATGTCTCCGTCCTTGACGGTGTACTCCTTGCCTTCCTGGCGGAGGAGTCCGGCCTCTTTGACGGCCTGTTCGGAGCCGAGGCGGAAGAGGTCGTCGGAGCTGTAGCACTCGGCTTTGATGAAGCCTTTTTCGAAGTCGGAGTGGATGACTCCGGCGGCTCCGGGAGCTTTGGTGCCTCGTCGGATGGTCCAGGCTCGGACCTCCTGGACGCCGGCGGTGAAGTAGGTGATGAGATCGAGGAGGCGGTAGGCGGAGTGGATGAGGCGGTTCAGTCCGGGTTCGCTGAGACCCATTTCGGCGAGGAACTCCTGCCGTTCGGAGGGGTCGAGCTGGGCGATCTCGGACTCCATCGCGCCAGAGATCTGGACCATTTCGGAGGCTTCTTCGGAGGCGCGTTTGGCTACAGCCGCGGTGTAGGCATTGCCGGAGGAGATGGCGGCCTCGTCGACGTTGGCGACGTAGAGTTGGGGTTTGGCGGTGATGAGTTGGAGGTCGCGTGTGGCCGTGCGCTCGTCGTCGGTGAGGCTGACGGTGCGGGCGGGTTTGCCGGCTTCGAGGGCGGCCTTGAGTTTGATGACGCCGGCGGCTTCGGATTTGAGCTTGCTGTCGGTGGTGTTTTTGGTGAGCTTCTCGAGGCGCGAGGAGCGTTTCTCGACGGTGTCGAGATCGGCGAGGAGGAGCTCGGTGTTGATGATGTCGATGTCGTGGAGCGGGTTGACGGCTCCGGCGACGTGGACGACTTCCGGGTCGTCGAAGCAGCGGACGACCTGGACGATGGCGTCGGTGGCGCGGATGTGGCCGAGGAACTGGTTGCCGAGGCCTTCGCCTTTGGAGGCGCCTTCGACGAGGCCGGCGATGTCGATGAACTCCATCGTGGTCGGGACGAGGGATTTGGGCTGGATGAGGTCGGCGATCTTGTCGAGGCGATGGTCGGGGACCGTGACGACGCCGGTGTTGGGATCGATGGTGCAGAAGGGGTAGTTGGCGGCCTGGGCTTTGGCCGAGGTGAGTGCGTTGAAGATGGTGGACTTTCCGACGTTCGGAAGGCCGACGATTCCGCAGTTGAGAGGCATTCTGTTTGGCTTTTTTCCTGTTTGGGGCGATGGTGCAGCGGATCGGGTTATGACCCGGGGGCGGCGCTTAAGTGGATGGAATTAGAGCTGTTTTATCAAAGTTGAGGCATAGAGGTGCTTGTTGTGGACCATAACGCTGCGCGTGGTTAAGTTTGCTCCTTTCTCGTTCTGTTATTTGGGGCTCCTTCTTCCCGGGGCTCTCTATTTCGTATTGTAGCTATGCGCGCCGAGAGTACGCGAAGCTGTGAGGAAGTTCTATCCGGAGTTCTGACAAGTTCGATGAAGTGCGACAAAGGTCTTTTTTTGACGCGGTAGGCCGGCTCTGCATCTGACCGGTTGGAGTCGGGCAGATGCAGGTCTTTCGGTTTCGGTGAGATGAGAGATTCGGGGTATGAGGGGGACGGGATGCCGGATTTGAAGGTTGCGGTTTCGGCGGAGGATCATGTGCAGGGGGAGGCTTCAGCCGAGGTGACGCTGGTGGAGTATGGGGATTTTCAGTGTCCGGATGCAGGTGCGTCGTACCCAATGGTGAAGAAGCTGCAGAAGCATTTTGGCGAGAAGCTGCGATTTGTGTACCGGCATTTTCCGCTGGACCGGATCCACCCGATGGCTGAGCCGGCAGCGGAGTTGGCCGAGTATGCGGCGGCTCAGGGCAAGTTCTGGGAGATGCATGATGCGTTGTTTGAGCAGCAGAGGCGCTTGAGCCCGGGAATGCTGGGCAAGACGGCGGAGGGTCTGGGGCTGGACGGACGGGCGGCGGAGCTGGCGGTGGAGGACCAGAGGTATGGCGAACGAATTGACCGGGATGTGGAGGGCGGAAAGAGCAGCGGCGTGCATGGGACGCCGACGTTTTTTGTCAACGGCGAGATGTACGAGGGAGAGTGGGAGTATGACGAACTGGCGGGGGCGATCGATGCGGCGATTTAGTGCGGTGTGTCTGGCGGGGATAGCGATATCTGGGATCGTTTGGGCACAGGCACATGAGGCGGGGGCAGCCGCGTCGACTGGGCCGGCTGCTGAGGTGCAGAGGAGTTATGCGGGGGTGAAGGGGAACATCTTGAAGGCGGCGGAGAAGATGCCGGCGGAGGCGTATGGCTACAAGCCGACATCGGACGTGCGAACGTTTGCGCGGGTGGTGAACCATGTGACGGAGGCGCAGATGCGGAGTTGTGGAGCTATCAACGGGGCGGGGGCCGGCGATGCGGTGAAGGTGCCGGAAGAAACGGCGGACAAGGCGGCGATTGTGTCGGCTTTGCAGGCGTCGTTTGCGGCGTGCGACCGGGCGTTCGCGTCGGCCTCCGATGGGAATCTTGCCGAGACGTTTGCGGCGTTCGGGTCGAAGCGGTCGCGGGTGGGTTTGCTGTGGGGGACGGTGGCGCATGATGAGGAACAGTATGCGACGCTGGCGATGTACCTGCGATTGAAGGGTTTGGCGCCGCCGAGCAGTGAGAAGTAGCGGCTTACATCCGGCAGCGAGGTCTCGGTGGATTGAGGCTTGTTTCTGTTCAGCGATCGAACTTTCAGTTAGGGAGTATCAGCTTCGAGTCCGGCAAATCAGGGGGTCCAAGTTATGGCGAGGAGACGGAAATGAGACGAGATGATGTGGTGAGCCGGCTCCGGGTTAGCGTGGCCGCGGTTGTGGGGTTGTTGTGTGCTGGGGCTCTTTCCGGGTGCTTGGTGGCGGGATACTCGAGCCGGGGCGGGGCATTTGTGTGGCCGGGTGGGCTCGGCTTGGTGGTGATGCTTTTGCTGGTGTATTTTCTTTTGCGCGGGCGGCGATAGGGGGCCTGTTGGGGGTGGCGCTGAAGAGCAGGACGGCTATCACTCCAAGGTCTTGGTCAGGAAGCCCCGATTATGGCTGGTGATCTTGATGTGGTTCTTGCAGGGCGTGGAGCCAATCCTTGAAAAAGGATAGGAGATCCGCGGGGGGACGCAGCCAGAATTCTGCGTAGGTCGGCCGTGATTGAGCGCCTACGAGCAACGACAGGCCTGATTGACCGAGTGCGACGAAGGCGTCCTCATCCGTCAGGTCGTCGCCTAAGTAGGCCACGACGTTCCCATGAGCGGTCTGATCGAGGGCTTGCTGGACCGCGATCGCCTTGGTATAGCCTGTTGCACGGAATTCGACGCCGGAGGCAAACGAAAGCTGTTGGACAACTGGGCTCTGATGGCGATTGAAGGCGTTTATAGCCGTGTCCTGGACGGTTGCTCGCGACGTGGCGTTGAGGCCTCTCCAGTGGACAGCGAGGCTTCCCGGCTTGCGTTCCAACGGAGGTTGGAGTTCGTCACCGCTGCCTGGCTCGGGGCTCAGATGAATGCCGGAGAGGGTACGGGAAACGTCCTCGGCGATGTCATCGAGAAGGGTTTGCTGCTCCCGAGTAACGGGAGAAAGTGTGTACTGTCCATCGGCTGTGATGTGCTCCCGGCCGTGGCTGCCCCAGATCTCGACATGGCGGGCGAGGTCGATGAGGTGGGGCAGATCGGAGGCGCGGCGGCCGGTCACGAAGATGAGACGAACGCGATCTGTTTTGTAGAGCGCTTGCAGGAGGTCGGCTACGCCGGGGTAAGGCATGGCCTGCATCTTGTCGGCGTGAAACGGGGCCAGGGTTCCGTCGTAGTCGAGCAGCAACACGGATTGGGGAGCGAGTGCGAGCCGGCGGAGTCCTAGAGCTCTGAGTTGTAGGCATTGACGATCACTGCTTCGTGCTGATTGCCGCCGTGCTTGAAGAGGCTGGACTCAGAGATCTTTGATTGCATGATTCCTCGGACGTGGCGAAAGGGACAGAGCGGAGGTGACTCCGGTCTTCTCTTACTGTATGGTCGACGGCGTCAAGAAGTGGTAAAGAGCGGTTGTGGGGTCAGAAAGGGAGCTGTTGTTTGCGGTTCGACTATGCCCAGGGGAGTGCTTGGTGGGGATCGATGTGTATGGGAGGTTTCCGCTGCGTCCGCCGGGGGCGGGTAGACCTGTGGTGGGGGTACCCCCTCCCCCCGTACTTAGATACTAAAATATTGGAAGCAATGGACTTAGGCTTGGATACCTGGTGTCCGGATTTGTGATCGGGTTTGTGGGAGCGGATGGTGGTGTGGGTGTGACCTCGTTCTCCTTGGGATGGTGCTGTTTATAAGCATAACGATTTGGGAGGTGTGGTTGCGCCACGGTTGGGTGGTTCTTTTTGTAAGCGCCGGCTGGAGCGTGAGCGGGTCGCGCTGTTCGCGCGAGGACTTGCACGTCGCGAGAGGCTATTCTTTGGGCACACGCCTTTGGCTTGGCGGGTCGAGGGCTCGGGGATTCGGTGTGGTGGCTGGAACACGCGCCGAGCGTGACGCGGTAGGATGACCTGACCCTTTGGACAGAGGAGATGCGCGTATGTTGCTGACGCTGGTGAAGCCTGTTTCGGTGCTGGCGGTGGTTCTGGTAGGGCTGATCGCGGGCTTGCTGGTGGGGACGGCGATCGAGCAGAAGACGCTGCTGGTGCTGGACCCGGCGCCGTGGACGGTTGCGCGGCACAGTACGGATGCGGTCTTCAGCCGGGTGCTGCCGTGGTGGTGGAACTCGACGCTGCTCTTGCTGTTCTTTGCGGCGTACCTGAACCGCGGAGGTGCGCGGTGGATGTTTCTGATGGCCGGGCTGCTGCTGCTGGCGGGGATCGTCGTGACTGTGGTGGTGGAGGTGCCGATGAACAAGCAGGTGGCGGTGTGGGACGCGCATGCGCTGCCGGCGAACTTCCTGGCGATCCGGGACCGGTGGCTGCGGTTTCATGTGGTGCGGACGGTGCTGGGGTCGGTGGGGTTTGTGTTTGCGGTGTGCGGGTTGGGGTGGCGGTAGGGGTGAGTGGCTAGGGTTGGCGGAAACCGTCGCGCTGTGTACGTAGATAAGTTACGCATCGCGAAAGGCTGCAATGCATGAGGCACCCGGCACCCGGCCTATTCTGGAAAGGGAAGACTTGGCTGATCTAAGTCGCCCGCCTCATCGGTAGGTTGAATCTTTCCTAGTTCGTCGCTTTGTTGCTTTCTTCCGTATATGAAGAGACTCACGAGTGTAATCAGCGGGATGCTAATGAGGCCTGTTCCCCAGGCGAGCTTGCCGGTGTAGATCAGAAATCCGCCTATCGTGATGACGAAGAGAGCCAGTATGAAGGCTAGCCAAAGACCGATCTTTTGGCTGTAGACATCTCCGGCAACGATGAGGCGCAGAGAGTTCCTCTGGTGTCGATTTTCTTCGTGTCTCTCCAGACTTTCCGCTTCCGCCATTGCAACGATCCGCTCAGCACACCCGGGAAAGGCTTCGTTGTAATCGCGAAGTAGATTCGGAGGAGGTAACGGGGCGTCCCAAGTGGTGGAGACACTTGCCCTGTAGCGTCTGACTGGCGGTTTCTCTTGCCCACTTGGACCGGCAATCAGATCTGCATCACCCAAATTTTCGTCCCGCATTATCGCTACTCCGCAGCTTTGGGACGCTTCAGATGCATCGCCGAAGCGAGATCTGATCCTACCTTCTCCCAATCGCGAACGAGGGCTGCCTCACCACTCTTCTCGGGCAAATAGCCGACGAAATAGCGATCGAATGTTCCACCAAGATCGACCAGACGTGCCGCACCACTCGCCCAAGATGGTCGCGCGGCAACTAGAGTCCGTCTGCGAGCAAGAAGCACTTTTCTTCGCATCGCTGTAATCGCCATATGTCTACCTATCCGTCATCATATACCGCGTAACTTCCTCTTCGTAAATAGCAAAATGCACGCTTCCTATGGGTAGATGCGGTTGAGGGTTCGGGCGAAGGGGATGGTTTCTCGGACGTGGTCTAGGCCGCAGATCCAGGCTACTACTCGTTCTATGCCCATGCCGAAGCCGGCGTGGGGGACGGAGCCGTAGCGGCGGAGGTCGAGGTACCACTCGAAGGCTGCGAGTGGGAGGCCGTGCTCTTCGATGCGGGACTTGAGGAGGTCGTAGCTGTCGATGCGTTGGGAGCCGCCGATGATTTCGCCGTAGCCTTCGGGGGCGAGGACGTCGACGCAGAGGGCTTTGGTGGGGTCGGCGGGATCGGGCTGCATGTAGAAGGCTTTGATGGCGGAGGGGTAGCGGTGGATGAGGACGGGTTTCGTGAATTGGGAGGAGATGTAGGTTTCGTCGGGGGAGCCGAAGTCGTCGCCGTAGGTGTGGGGTGTGTCGATTTTGCCTTCGGCGAAGGCGGTTTCGAGCATTGTGTGGGCCTGGTCGTAGGTTAGGCGGGGGAATCGAGTTCGTGGGGTTTTATGGCCTTCGGCTTGGGTTCCGGATACTTCACCGGAAGACGACCCCACCCTTTCCGATGAGACCGGAGAGGATGGGGCACCCGGCGTTGTGGTGGGTTCGGGCCTGTCGGGGGCGACGACTAGTTCCAGTTTGGAGATGTCGCGGCCGATGAGATGGAGGTCGGCGGTGTGGGTTTCGAGGACGCGGGTGACGATGTGGGTGAGGTAGAGCTCGGCGAGGTCCATGAGGTCGTCGAGGCCGGCGTAGGCGATTTCGGGTTCGACCATCCAGAACTCGGTGAGGTGGCGGCGGGTTTTTGATTTTTCGGCGCGAAAGGTGGGGCCGAAGGAGTAGACCTTGCCGAGGGCGAGGGCGGTGGCTTCGATGTAGAGCTGGCCGGACTGGGTGAGGTAGGCCTTGTCGTCGTCGAAGTAGTCCATTTCGAAGAGGTCTGAAGTGCCTTCGCAGGCGTTGGGGGTCAGGATGGGTGGGTCGGTGCGGATGAAGCCGTGGGTGTCGAAGTACTCGGCCGCAGCGCGCATGATGGTGGCGCGGACGCGGAGGATGGCGGATTGGCGGGGGGTGCGGAGCCAGAGGTGGCGGTGCTCCATGAGGAAGTCGACGCCGTGCTCTTTGAGCGAGATGGGGAAGGGGGTGTCGTCGGGGACGCGGTGGTGGACGGCGATGTTTTGGACGTCGAGTTCGAAGCCGGAGGGGGCGCGGGGGTCGGCGCGGACGAGGCCGGTGACGGAGAGGGAGGACTCGAGGGTGAGGGATTTGAGGGTTTCGAAGACGACGGTGGGCACGGCGGCTTTGGGGACGATGCCCTGGATGGTGCCGGTGCCGTCGCGGAAGGTGGG
>CAXTYQ010000001.1:0-151646 GCA_964248505.1 uncultured Acidobacteriaceae bacterium | reverse complement strand
TCTGGGGGTGGCGCGGGGGACCGGGGGGGGGAGATGGCGGGGGGGGAGGGGGGGGGGGGGGGGGGGGGGGGGGGGAGGGGGGGAAGGGGGGGGGGGTTGGGGGTTTGGGGGGGGGGGGTGGGGGGGGGGGGGGGGGGGGGGGGGGGGGGGGGGCGGGAGAGAAGGCTGTTTCGCGGGGCCAGCGGCGGCGGCGTTGGTGAGGAGGTCCTGGCCGGCGATGGCGATGCTGTCGCGGCTGACTTTTGCGGCGTACATCATGGTGTCGGCGGAACGGAGGATGTTGGGGACGGTGTTGCCGTCTTCGGGGTAGGTGGCCAGGCCGAAGCTGGCGGAGAGGCTGAGGGAGAGGCCGGCGCCTTCAAGGAAGTGTGCCTTGCGGAGCTCGGTCCAGAGGGTTCGCGCCGTCTCGGCCGCGGCGGTTTTCTCGAGACCGGGAAAGAGCACGACGAACTCATCGCCGCCGTACCGGAAGGCTGCGCTGCCGGGGCCGGCGAGGCGTTTGAGCAGGTTGCCTACCTCGGCGAGGAGTCTGCTGCCGACGAGATGGCCGTGGGTGTCGTTGACCTGCTTGAAGTGGTCGAGATCGAGGAAGAGGAGGCTGAAGGGCTCGCCGGCGGCGGCGGCCTGGTCGAGGCGGGTGTAGAGGTGGCGGGCGTTGAAGAGGCTGGTGCAATCGTCGGTGATGGTGAGTTCCTGGATGAGGGTCATGGAGCGCGCGTTCTGGATGGCGATGGCGGCGTAGTCGCAGAGCAGGCGAAGGAAGGAGATGGAGTATTCGCTGAGGAGGTCGAGTTTGCTGTTGAGCAGCTGGATGACGCCGAGGGTGCGGTCGTTGGAGCGTACGGGGACGCAGGCGATGGACTGGATGTTGAGCTCCGGGTGGGCCTTGGTGAAGGCGGACCACTGGGCGTTGAGCGAGACGTCGGGGACGATGAGGGGAGTGCCGGTGAGGGCCACGTACCCGGCGAGGCCTTCGCCCATGGGGATGCGGAGGTTTTTGAGGGTTTCGGGGCTTTCTCCGACGGCGATCTCGAAGTAGAGATCGTTGTGTTGTTCGTCGACCAGGAGCAAGGACCAGCGCTCGGGCCCGAAGAACTGCGCCATCTTTTCCATGATGGCGCCGAGGATGGATTTCAGTTCGAGCGATGAGGTGAGCGAGCGCGCGACGTCGTGGAACACGCGGAGGTGATCCATCTGCCTGCTGTCGATGACTTCGAAGCTGCGACGATCTTTCACGGATCTCCCAGATGCAACCAATGATTTGGGTTTGCGTGAGATGAAAGAACTGGCGGGTCAATTGCAGTGTAGCAACACTGGTGGGAGTTTCGTGCGGAATTTGGGGGTCTAGCCGCCGATCTGGACCATGTTGCGGGACGGTTTTTCGAAGCTGGGTTCGCCGATATGGTGCCGTGCCTCCTTGCGCAGGATGGTCTGTCGGATGTACGTGCGAAGCCCGGCATCGGTTTCACCGCGGCGGAGGCGGCTGTAGAGGTCGAAGTCGGTTTGCGAGAAGAGGCAGGTGCGGATTTTGCCGTCGGAGGTGAGCCGGACGCGGGAGCAGTGACCGCAGAAGGGACGGGAGACGGGGGCGATGATGCCGATTTCGCCCCGGCCGTCGTTGAAGGTGTAGCGGCGGGCGGTTTCGCTGAGGGCGTTGGGAGGCAGCTCGACGAGGGGACGGAAGGCGTGGAGGCGGGCGACGATCTCTTCGAGGGTGACGACGGTTTCGCGCTTCCAGCTGCGGTCTTCTTCGAGGGGCATCCACTCGATAAAGCGGACGATGACGTTTTCTGTGCGGGAGAACTCGGCGAAGCGCTCGATTTCGGTGTCGTTGAAGCCGCGGAGGAGGACGCAGTTGATTTTGACGGGGCCGAGGCCGGCGGCGCGGGCGGCTCGGACGCCGGCGAGGACGCGGGCGAAGCTGCCGGGGACGCGGGTGATGCGGGCGAAGATTTCGGGGTCGACGGCGTCCATGCTGACGGTGATGCGGCTGAGGCCGGCGTGTTTGAGGGGCTCGGCGAGGTTGGCGAGGAGGTGGCCGTTGGTGGTGAGCGCGATGTCGAGTGGGCGGCCGAGTGCGCCGTCTTCGATGGCCTCCCCGTTGGGGAGGTAGGCGGTGCGCATTTGGGAGAGTTCCTGGACCATTTCGACGAGGCCGGAGCGGAGGAGGGGCTCGCCGCCGGTGAGGCGGACTTTTTCGATGCCGAGGGAGACGAAGACGCGGATGATGCGGAGGTAGTCGGCGATGCCGAGCTCGGAGGGCGAGATGGTCTCTTCGCCGGTGCGGCAGTAGACGCAGCGGTAGTTGCAGCGGTCGGTGACGGAGACGCGGAGGTCGGTGATGGCGCGGCCGAAGTTGTCGCGGAGGCGGGCCGCGGGTGGGTCTGGACGTGGGGGCTCGACCGCGGTCAGCATGGCGGTGGGGGCGATCGCGAGGGGTGGAAGGGAGAGTGTGGATGCCATGGCTGCGGGACGTGCCTGGTGTGCGAGCGGGTGAGACTGGACCTATAAAGGATCAGATGCAGATGTTTGTGAATGGACGTGCGGCAGAGGCTTGGGTGCCTGGAGGCTAGTCTCCTGCCTGGAAGCTAGTATATAGACGCGTGTTGCTGGCGTTTATACTGTTTCCGATGCTGGTTGAGCTGACACCGCGAAGCGCTGAACTGATCGCCCGACAGCAGGGTGGGCATGGCGCTGTTTCGCCCGAGCAGATGATCGAGCTTGCTTTGGAGGCTTACTCGGGCGAGAGTTCTGCGCCGGCCTGGTATCGCGCGGGCGCGGAAGAGAGGCAGGACATTGTTCTTGCTGGGCTCGAAGATGTGCGGCAGGGGCGTGTGATTCTGGCGGAAGATGTGCTGCGTGAGATGGATACGATAGCACGTGGTCGGTGATCTCCGCGTTTCACAGCGGGCGCAACGTCAGCTTCTTGAGATCACACGTTATACGAGGCTGACCTTTGGACCGAAGCAGGCGGAGAAGTTAGCGGACGGCTTCAGGAACTTGTTCGACCTGATGCGAAACTTTCCCTTGAGTTGGCCGGCTGAGCCGGGGTCTCCCCCACTGAGACGAGCGGTGCTTCATCCTTTTATCGTGCTGTACCAGGCTTCGGAGAAGGAAGTATTGGTGATTGCGATTCTGCATGGGGCTCGCGATCGAGAGTAGGTGCGTTAGTCTAGCCTGCTTTTGCGGCGGTGACGGCTTTGGTTAGGGCGGGGACGATTTCGAAGAGATCGCCGACGATGCCGAAGTCGGCGACTTCGAAGATGGGGGCGTTTTCGTCTTTGTTGATGGCGATGATGGATTTCGAGCCCTTCATGCCGACGAGGTGCTGGATGGCGCCGGAGATGCCGATGGCGAGATAGAGTTTGGGGGCGACGGTCTGGCCGGAGCTGCCGACTTGGCGCTCCATGGGGAGCCAGCCGCTGTCGCAGATGGGACGGCTGGCGGCGATTTCGGCGCCGAGGGCGGTGGCGAGCGCTTGGACGATTTCGAGGTTGGATTCTTCGCCGATGCCGCGGCCGACGGAGACGATGACGGGCGCGGCGCCGAGGTCGACGGTCTGGGCGGCCTCGCGGAAGCGTTCGCCGGGTCGGTTGCGGATGTGTGCGGGGTCGATGGTGGGCTGAAAGGTTTCGACGGGGGCGGGGGATGGGGCGGCGACCGGGGTTTCGGCGCGGAAGGTGCCGGCCTGGATGGAGAGAAAGATGGGGCTGGAGGTGGTGGGGGTGGGGCGGTAGTCGGCGTTGAGCTTGCCCTGGAGGAGCTGGCGGACGAAGACGAGGTCCGGGCCTTCGTGGCGGATGGCGGAGACGTCGGAGATGAGGACCTGGCGGAAGCGCGTGCTGAGCGCGGGGGCGAAGTCGCGGACCTGGTAGGTGTGGGGGAAGACGACGTATGCGGGCGAGATGCGGCGGATGAGTTGCTCGAGCGCGAGGACGTAGCCGTCGGCGGTGTAGACGTCGAGGAGCGGGTGGGGGACGGCGTAGACGCGCTCGAGCGATGCGGGTGGGGCTTGGCTGGCGAGGACCTGTGGCGCGAGGGCTTCGGCGTCGCGACCGACGATGACGGCCGAGCAGGTGGTGTTGAGGTGGGCGGCGATCTCGCGGGCGGCGGCGAGGGCTTCGAGGCTCATGGGGACGAACTCGGAGGCGGCGGGCTGTCCGGGTTTTGCTGATGATCTTTGTTCCAGGACGACCAGGACACCGCTCATAGGACTCGGACCTCGAACTTCAGTTTTTCTACCAGTTGCGCGGCGACCTCGGTGGCGGTGCCGGTGAGCATGGTGGTTTGTTTCAGTTTTTCGGGGAGGTAGACGCGCTCGATCTGGACCACCTGCGGGCCGGTGGCGGCGGCGGGTGTCACGGTTTTGGTCTCTTTGGACTTGGCTTTTTTGATGCCCATGAGGGTGGCGTAGCGGAGTTTGTTGCCGCCGCTCTGGATGGTGAGGAGCGCGGGGAGGGGCATGTCGACGTGCTGGAACCAGCCGTCTTCGAGCTCGCGTTTGACGCGGAGGCCGCCCGAGGAGGTAGCTTCGACCTGTTTGATGATGGTGGCGTGCGGGATGCCGAGGAGTTCGGCGAGGACGACGCCGGTCTGGCCGAGGCCGAGGTCGTCGGACTGGAGGCCGGTGAGGACGAGGTCGGGAGCTTCGGCGCGGACGGCCTCGGCCAGCAGATCGGCGAGCTGGAGGGTGTCGCGATCGGCGAGGTCGTCGGCTTCGATGTGGACGGCGCGGTCGGCGCCTTTGGCGAGTGCCTCGCGGAGTGTGCTGAGGACGCGTTCGGGGCCGGCGCAGAGGACGACGACCTCGCCGGAGCCGGCGGTTTCCTTGAGGCGGAGGGCTTCTTCGAGGGCGTAGGCGTCGGGTTCGTTGATGGTGTAGCCGATGTCGTCCTCGTCGATCCACTTACGGTCGGCGGCGAGGCGGAGTGGGGCGTCTCGCTCGGGGACTTGCTTGATTGCGACCAGGATCTTCACTGCTGTGTACCTCCTACGGGCAGAATTTTTGGCGTTGCTGGGGTGGGCAGGGCTCGAGCGGTGAGTTGGGCGATGTCAAGCAGCTCTGGCCGGGTGTCGCTTGCGGCGAGGGCGTCGCGAAACATGGTGTTGCAGAAGGGGCAGGCGGTGCCGACGGTTTTGGCGCCGGTGCTGGCGAGTTCGGCGGCGCGGACGCTGCTGACGCGATCGCCGGTTTCCTCGCCGAGGAAGCTGAGACCACCGCCGGCGCCGCAGCAGAAGCTGCGTTCGTGGGAGCGGGGGGCTTCGACGAGGGTGCCGGCCGCGCGGACGACCTCGCGTGGGGGTTCGTAGACGTCCTGGTAGCGGCCGAGGTAGCAGGGATCGTGGTAGACGATGGTGTCTCCGCTGGAGTTTCGGTTGGGGAGACGGTCTTTGTGGCGGGCCATGAACTCGGAGTGGTGCTCGATCTCCGGGGCGACGCCGTAATCGCGCCAGTCGTTCGAGATGGTGCGGACGCAGTGCGGGCAGATGGAGACGATCTTCTGGACCTTGGCGGTGGTGAAGGCTTTGAGGCCGGCTTCGGCGAGGTTGCCGAAGACGAGATCGTTGCCGAGCCGACGTGCGGGGTCGCCGGTGCATTTTTCTTTTTTGAGGACGCCGAAGCTGGCGCCGAGGTGGGTCATGACGCGGGCGAAGTCGGCGATGATCTCGCGGCCTTTGGGGTCGTAGCCGCCCATGCAGCCGAGCCAGAGGCAGTATTCCTGGGAGCCGTCGAAGATGGGAAAGGCTTGTTTGGCGATGAATTTGTCGCGTTCGGCGGCGCTGAGGCCGAGGGCGTTGCCGTTTTTTTCGAGGGCGAGAAAGAGTTTGGTGCCGTAGGTGTCTTCCCAGAGGCCGGTGTTGGTGGCTCCGCGACGGAGGCCGACGAGGACGGGGAGGTGCTGGATGCCGACGGGGCACTGGTACTCGCAGGCGCCGCAGGTGGTGCACTCGAAGGCGGCCTCCATGCTCATGTAGCGGTCGGGCGAGTTGTCGGTGGAGGGAATGCGGGAGTCGGTGAGGAGCGGGATTTCGGAGCTGGGGCCGAACTCGTTGAGGTAGCCGCGTATGCCGAGGATGATTTCTTTGGGGTTGAGGACTTTGCCGGTGTTGGAGGCGGGGCAGTGCTCGGTGCAGCGGCCGCACTCGACGCAGGAGTAGGCCTGGAGGCTGACGAGCTGGGTGATGTCTTTGCCGGTGACGAGGCCGAAGTCTTCGTCGCCCTCGAGTTTGGGGATTTTGGAGAAGCCGTCGCGCTTGAGGAAGACGGTGACGGGGCTGAGGACGAGGTGCAGGTGTTTGGTGTGGGGGATGAGGGGGAGGAAGACGAGGAGGGCGAGGGTGTGGGTCCACCAGAGGGCGTGGACGGCCGGGCCGCCGCCGGGGACGAAGAAGGCGGCGAGGTAGGTGACCATGAGGAGGAAGATGAGAGAGCTGATGAAGCCGGACTCGTAGGAGATTTTTTCGCCGAGCCAGCGGGGGCGGACAAGGAAGCGGCGGAGGAAGAGGCCGGCGATGGAGACGGCGACGAGCGCGGCCCAGACGGCGGCGAACCAGAAGTAGGCTTTGCCGATCCAGCTGGCGGGGGGGAGAAAGCCGAGGCGGACGCCGGTGGCGAAGTGATTGAGGCTGACGAGGGCGAAGGCGAGGAAGCCCCAGAAGACGAAGGCGTGGGCGATGCCGGGGAGCGGGCGCTCCTTGATGACTTTGGCCTGGCAGAGGACCTCCCAGACGAAGTCCCAGAGGCGGCGGCCGATGGGGTGGAGGGTGAAGTCGGCGTCTTTTTTGGAGCGGAGGATGCGGCGGAGGATGGGTGTGAAGCGACGGAGGAAGAGGGCGGCGGCGGCGAGGGTGAGGAGGATAAGGAGGGCGATTTCGGGGGTGGAGAAGCGGCTGGGTTCGGCCAGGATGCCGGAGAAGAGGAGGCCACCGCCGCCGAGGGAGGGACTGAGAGCCGAAACGTTGAGGCAGACGAGCATTTTTCGACCGATGACAACGGGAAAGGCAAAAGCAGAAGCAGATTCCCTTCGGGAAGGGCGACTAGAAGGGCAAGGGGCTCGTTAGTGAGTTATGAGTAACGAGTTGTGAGTTATGAGGAACAGCCGCTTAGGTTATGCAAAGGCAGAGCGGATCTCCTTCGGGAAGGGCGACTAGAAGGGCAAGGGAGAAGCTCAAAAGCAGATTCCCTTCGGGAATGACAACTAGAGGGGCAACAGCAAGTTAAGAAGCAAGGGCAAAGGGCAAAAGCAGATTCCCTTCGGGAATGACAACCAGAAGGGCAACAACGACGGGTCACGACGGGTGTAGGACAGCGGCCTATTTTAGTAGCTGAGGAACTCGTTGGTTCCGCGTCGGAGGTGAAGTCCGGCGATTCCGAAGAGGATGGCGAGGGCGGCGGTCAGGAGATTCCAATAGACGATGGGGTGGACCCAGCCTGGGGAGCGGGTGAGATCCTGCGCGGACCAGAGGGTGAGGAGGACGCTGACGATGAGGCACTGGACGCAGATGACGAGATAGAGTTGGCCGCGGCGGCGGCGGCGGTCGAGACGTTCGACCTGGTCGGGGGTGAGGCTGCGTTCGCTGATCGGCAGAAGGGTGTTTGCCATGGGTTCGAATCCTCTCTCGCGCCGAGTTTCTCTGATGGATTCTCGAGGGCTTTTGGGCGCGGCTCTGAGGGATCAGACGAACTTTATTACAACACAGGGTTGGAGGTATGCCGGCGCGAAGCAGATCTCTCCTCTGACGGGAGAGCATAACTGAATCACCATTCATTCGTAAAGGGACGCCTGCCCGGTCTGGGGGATGGTTTGGGGGATGGTCTGGGCTTAATAAGGATGGATTAGAGGAAGGCGACGGACTGGATGCCCTGGACGTCGAAGCGCTTGCGGCAGCGGATATTTTTGCAGCCGACGAGGTCGTCGCGGCGGACCATGTAGCTTTGGGCCTTGCTGAACCGGGCTCGGTCGCGCTCGTCGGCGCCACGGGGGAGCTGGGCTTTTTTGCGGCGGACGAGCCAGCCGAGTTCGTATTCGTTTTGTTGCCCGCAGTGCGGGCACGTCATGAGGTGCTTGCGCTGCTCGGGCCGCTCCTCAAAGAAATCGCGTTCTTCCATCCTGGTGGTGTCCTCGGCAATTTTGCGGTTGGCTCACGGGTGTCTGGAGATCTCAGGTGAGCACTGTCGCAAGTGTCAGAGTATTGCATTTCCGGGCGGAACACCTAACCGGAGGGGTAGGATGGGAGGGATGAGAGGCTGTGGTGTGTGAGGGGCCGGAACGGGTTGTGATGGGAGAGATTGGGTCTGAGGGGAAAGGGCGGTCGAAACCGAAAGCGCGGTCGAAAGGTCGCGCGAAGAAGCAGGTGTTTTCGGTCGTGAAGGCCGTGAAGTTGAATGCGCGCGAGCGGGTTGGCTCGCCTCCTCCGGAGCGGGTTTTGCCGGATCCGAAGCAGAAGGCGGAGGGGAAGCCGCGTTTTAAGGAGACTCTGGCGGATCTGTTGGCGTCTGCGCCGGAGTTGTGAGCGGGCGGTCGAGGTTGACTGCGGATTTCTGAGGGAGATCGATATGTACGTTCGTTGGTTTTTTGTCCTGCTGGGTGTTCTCGCTGCGACTGCCGGCGCCCGAGCTCAGACCATTCAGGTGAACAAAGACAACCGCACGATCGCGATTACGACGAGCGACCAGGCGGAGGCGATCGCGGATACGGCGGTTGTCACGGTCGGGTTCAACACGTACGGCGCCACACAGGATGGGACCTATGCGGATGCGAGCAGGATATCGAACGCGATCATGGATGCGTTGACGCGCGCGGAGGTCAAGGCTGCGGCGATCCAGAGCGTCAACCAGAGCCTGACGGGGATCGGCGAAGACGACAAGCTGCGATACGCGAAGGGATTGCGTTTTGCGTTTGCGCAGGCTTGGCATGTGACGGTGCCGGCGGTGTCGGCGGCGGACGTTCTTCATGTGGCGATCTCGGCGGGCGCGAATGACAGCGGGGCGATTGAATGGAAGCTGTCGCAGGATGACGCGCTGGAGGCCGAAGCTGCCGGGAAGGCGCTGACCCATGCGCGGCAGATTGCGGACCGGATGGCGCACGGTCTGAACGCGAAGCTGGGGGCGCTGGTGTATGCGAGCAATCAGACGCCGCAGCGCGATTTCTTTGGCAGGGCGTTGGGAACGCAGCAGGCGTTTATCGCGGCCAAGATCAACCTGAAACCACTCGCGATTCGGCCGGAGAAGATTCTGAAGAGTGCGACGGTTTATGCGGTGTTTGCGATCGAGTGAGGCTGGCGCGCCGGTGGCTTACTGGAGGTGCACGTCGTACTTTGCGATATAGGCGTGGAGCAGGGGACGGTGGCCGGCGCGGTAGGCGATGTAGTCCTGCGCGATACCCCCGTCTGCGTGGTCGATCAGGATCCAGCACTCGAGCATACCGTCCGCGTCGATGAGGCGGAGGAGACGGAGCGAGGGATCGAGTTTGCTGTCCGGGAGTTTCTGGTTGTTGGCCATGGTGAGGACCATGCGGAGGCCTTCGGCTTCTTCGCGGAGGCTGTGCCGGTAGATCTTTTCGGCGGGGAACTCTTTTTTGAACTTGTCGCGCTGCCAGGCGGCGCTGTTGAGCGAGTATCCGAGCCAGGCTGAACCGGTGGCGCTGCTCATGGTTGCAGGATCGACGGTGATGGTGGTGCCGCCCTTGCTGTTTGTGGTTGGCCGGACGGGCAGGTTGATGGGCGGAGGGGAGAGTATGGCGTGGTTGCGGTCGGCCCACTGCTTGAGGCCGATGCGGCCGGCGCGAACGTAGGGTTCGGCGACGATCGAGTCGATGAACTCGGCTCTGGCGCGTGTAGGGTCGCCGGCCTTCATCAGGGTGTCGCCCCAGTAGCGGTAGGCGGTCTCGCGATCGGGGTCGATTGCAATGGCGCGGACGAACCAGGCGCCGGCCTCCGCGAAGTGGTTCTGCTTGTATTCGGCGTCGCCGGCAAAGAGCGGCGCTTCGTAGAGCTTGGGGTCGGCCTTTGCGGCCTCTTCGTAGAGCCGCGTGGCGCCGGGGAGGTCGCCTGAGCTGAAGGCTTTTTCTGCCCGGGCGAGGGCATCGGCGCCGGGCGAGACGGGATGGTTGGGCGGGGCTTTGGGATCTCCGGCCTGTAGGTTTTCGAGCTCAACCTGGAGGAAGTTGCTGTTGTCTCCGGCGGCCTGGGCGTCGAGCAGGAGCTGCCGGGCGCGCTTGCGGGTGGCGCGGGCTGCCGCATCGCTTTCGCCGCCGGCCGTTGCCAGAAGGGCGAGGGCCAGGCGCTCGCGGAAGAGATTGTTGTCCGGTTGTTGCGCGTGGAGGTCTTCATAGAGCGGAAGGGCGGCGATGAAGTTCTGCGCCTGGCGGAGCGTTTCGGCTTGTTTCTGCTCGGCTGCGATCTCGGCCGCGGACTTGGCGGGTTTCGGGGAGGCGGGGGCGGGGGCCTGCTGAGGGGTTTGCGGTGGGCGATCGAGGCCAAGTGCCGGGTGCACCAAGGCACCGAAGAGGCACGTGAGGGCGAGCCGCCGGGAGTTCTGAAGATGACTTTGCACGGCTGGACCTCGTACGTGTGCTTAGACACCGCGGCGACCGTGGCTGGGTGACTGGGTGACTGGGTGACATCTTCGCATGGGTTTGGACGCTTTTGGGTAGCTAGAGAGAACCGTGGATAAGAACGTTGCTTTAGCCTTGTTTGCCGCCTGAGCTCCTGCCGGCATGGCAACTGGGTCGTTTAGAGCGGATCTGGGATATATTGTTGTCCACCTCCCCAAGTTTTTCCAGATGTTGCCGATACCTAGATCAGGCACGGTAGCGGACGTACGTTTTGCCCAAAACGCGAGGAGAGCATCGCCATGCTAGACACGACATCCGCGAACCGGTACTGGCGGTTTACCACCTGGTACATGGTTGCTATGTTCTCCGCGACCGCTCTGATCGGCGCTGGGATGACTCGGTATGAGCCGGGCTGGACGCTTGGGGACTGGCTTGTGAACTATGAGGGCGGATTTGTTCGCAGAGGCTTGTGGGGGGAAGCTGTTCTCTTGGCGGGGAGGGCGTTGCATCTGTCGCCTCTGTTGCTGACGGTTGGACTGGCGATCCTGCTGTACGCGGTGATTTTTGTGATTTTTCGGAGTTTTCTGGAGAAGTCGAGCTGGGAGTGGTGGGTCTTGGCGCTGGTGGTCTCACCTTGCACGCTGGCCTTCTCGGTACTTGATCCGATGGCGGGGTATCACAAGGAGATTCTCTCGTTCGCGGGTCTTGCTGTTCTGCTTGTGATGCTTTGCAGAGGTGGCCGGAGTGACGGGTTCCTGGCGGGCTATCTGACGTGCGTCGTCACCGTGACGCTGCTCTGCCATGAACCGGAGTTTATTTTGCTGCCGTACTTCTTTGCCGCTCTCCTTATCGGGCTCCGGAGCAAGGTTCGCGCACTGCGGATTGCGGCAGGGCCGACCGTGGTGGGCATTGTTTGCGTGGTTGCGTCGATTCGCCATCCGGGTAATGCGTTGACGGCGGCCCGCATCTGCGATTCGTTCGGCCCCGGCCATCAAGACTGGTGCAATGGAGCGATTGCCTACACCGCAGGGAGCAAGGAGTACGCCCGGAGCGAGCTGCTGCTGTTGATGCAGAGGTTCCATTACTGGCGAAACTACCCCTTGCTTGCCGTGCTCGCTCTCATTCCGATCGTTGGCGGATTTCGGGCGCTTTGGCGACGGCCTATGTTGCGGGGCGACCTTAGATTGCTTGCGCTGATGGCGGTGCTTTCCGTAGCGGCCTCGGTACAGCTTTTTATGTATGCCCCTGACTGGGGCCGGTGGATTTATATGCACGTTTTCTGCTTGGCTTTGATGCTGTTGTTTCTTGATTCTGCCGTGCGACGACCGGCGCCGCTCGGGGAGTGTAGGTTGATGAGGTCCAAACGGCTGGCCAAGGCCTGCCTACTTTTGGTGTACGCAACGTGTTGGCACATGCCTCACTACGGCGACCGACCGTTCGGCTATGCGCGGCTGGTCTCGAAGCTTGCGGTGACGGCCGGGCAGAAGGTTCCGCGGATCTTCGGAAAACATCTTCCATGAGGAGCGTCCGGCGCTTGCGGGAGTAGAGTTTCGGTAAGCTAGAGAGAACCATGGATCAGAACGTTGCTTTAGCCTTGTTTGAACTTGTTGTTCTGGTCTTGTCGATTTCGCTGCATGACTGTGCGCAGGCTTGGTTTGCGAACCGGATGGGCGACCCGACGGCGCGGATGCTGGGGCGTATCTCGATGAATCCTGCCAAGCACGCGGATGTTTTGGGGACGCTGATCTGGCCGGTGCTGTTTGTGTTTCGGAGTCCGTTGGTCTTGGGCTGGGGCAAGCCGGTACCGATCACGGCGCGTAATTTCCGCAATCCTGCGCGGGACGAGATGCTGGTGTATATGGCCGGTCCGGTGACGCATCTGCTGGCGGCGATCGTGTTTCTCGCAATTTTGCTGGTGCTGAAGCATACTGTGCCGTTTGTTGCGCCGAGCCTGCGGACGGCGGAGGCTCTGGCGCTGCGGTATCCGGTGGTGACGGAGGGTTTGCCGCGGCTGTTTCCCGTGGTGCTTCTGCTGTACTTCGGGATTTTGGTGAATCTGCTCCTGTTTGCGTTCAATTTGATTCCGCTGCCGGCGCTTGATGGGGGAAAGATCCTGCGATATCTCTTGCCGTATAACGCGCAGCGGACGTTTGACAGCATGAGTCTTTACCTGATGATTGGGTTCTTTTTTGTGGGGTTTCGGATTATTTTGGCGATCTTTCTTCCGCTCCTGGTGACGTTTGCGGGTGTGTTGAACGCACTTTAGAAGAGTGCGGGCTGGTTTACCATGGGTCTCGGAGCACCATGCCCGATCCTCTTCCTTCGCTTTCTCCGCCGACCCGAGCTCGGGTTCTTTCCGGCATGCGCCCGACCGGGCCTCTGCACCTGGGCAACTATATGGGTGCGCTGTTCAACTGGGTCGGTCTGCAGGACAAGTACGACTGTTACTTTTTTATTGCCGACCTCCATGCGTTGACGACGGACTATGCCGATCCGCGGCGATTGCTGGCGAACATTCGCGATGTGGCGCTGGATTTCCTGGCGGCGGGCCTGGACCCGGAGCGGTCTACTGTATTTATTCAGTCGCATGTGCCGCAGCATGCGGAGCTGCACACGCTGTTCAGCATGTTTACGCCGCTGCCGTGGCTGGAGCGGGTGCCGACGTACAAGGATCAGCAGGAGCAGCTGAAGGAGAAGGATCTCCATACCTATGGATTTTTAGGGTATCCGCTGCTGCAATCGGCGGATATTCTCCTGTATCAGCCGGATTTTGTTCCGGTGGGGCAGGACCAGGTGGCGCATGTGGAGCTGACGCGTGAGGTGGCGCGGCGCTTCAATGCGCTGTACGGATCGCGCGAGACGGCGGCGACGGAGAAGGCGCATCGGGACGGCTCGGACAAGGAGTTGATGACGGCGGAGATCTCGGCGAATGATGTTGTGGACGCGATCTTGCCGGAGCCTCGGGTGCTCTTGACGCCGTCGCCGAAGCTGCCGGGGCTGGACGGACGGAAGATGTCGAAGAGTTACGGCAATACGATCATGTTGTCTGAGCCGGAGGTGGAGCTGCGGGCGAAGATCAAGACGATGGTGACCGATCCGGCGCGGGTTCGGCGGACCGATCCGGGCGACCCGGAGGTGTGTCCGGTGGGGGATCTGCACAAGGTTTTTTCGTCGGAGGAGACGCGGGCGGAGGTGTGGGTGGGTTGCCGGACGGCGGGGATCGGTTGCATCCAGTGCAAGGGGTGGCTAGCGGACAACATTGTGCGGACGATTGCGCCGATTCAGGAGCGGAGGCGCGGGTTGGAGGCTGATCCTGAGCGCGTGAAGGCGATTTTGTGGGACGGATCGGCGAGGGCGCGGCTGCGGGCGATCCAGACTTTGCAGCATGTACGGCAGGCGATGGGGCTCGAGTAGGTGGCGATGGTGGAGGAGATCGGCGGGGGTTCGGAGATCGAGAGTGGGGCGGAGCAGGTCTCGGTTCGAGAAGATGCGGGGTCTGGTGCTGTGCCGGAGCCGCCGTTTGCTCTGCGGGCGCCGGTGGCTCGCGAGCCGGGGGCGCGAGCTGGGGGGAAGCCGGGGGCGGAGGAGGCTTCGCAATCGCCGTTTTCGGTCACGGTCGGAGAGGTGTACGACGGACCTTTTGATCTTCTGCTCGACTTGATTCGCAAGCAGAATATCGATATTTACGATATTCCGATTGCGCGGATTACGGCGCAGTTTCTTGAGTACACGCACCACCTGAAGGAGACGGATGTGGACCAGGCGGGGGAGTTTATCTATACGGCCTCGCTCCTGATCCACATCAAGTCGAAGACGTTGTTGCCGCGGGACCCGAGCGATGTTTTGAATGCGTCCGACTCGGAAGATCCGCGTCGGGAGCTGGTGGAGCGGCTGCTGGAGCATGAGCGGTTCAAGGCGGCGGCGGAGATGTTGCGGCAGCGGCAGCAGGTGGAGGATGCGACGTGGACGCAGCCGGGGATGCCGGCGTTTCTTCGGGATGCGAGCGCGGCGTCGGGAAGCGGGGATGCTGTGTCGACGGAGGGGGAGATCGCGGCGGACACGGTGGATCTGGTGCGGGTGTTTTCGGAGATCCTGGCGCGTATGCGGGCGCGGCCGGTGCTGGATGTGGATCAGGACTCGGTGACGGTGGCGCAGATGATCAGTTTTGTGAAGCGGCGCTTGTTGATGGAGGATCGGCCGGTGTCGCTCGGTAAGCTGCTGGGCAACACGCATACAGAGCGGGCGTTGATCGCGATGTTTCTGGGATTGTTGGAACTGGTTCGATTGCAGGCGATCCTGCTGTATCAGCCGGTGGTTGCGGGGGAGATTTTGATCAAGAAGTCGGCGGAGTTTGACCGGGTATTTGAGGATCAGGCGAGCGCGCGGGACGACTGGCGGTAACTGCAAGGGCAAGGCGAGAAGCAGATTCCCTTCGGGAATGACAACCAAGAAGGCTTGTGTGCCAGTCGGGTTGTTTGGGTTTATTGGCCGGATTTTGCGGTTTCTTTGGCTGGATCTCGCCCTGGGGGACCGTAGGTGAGGGTGAGGCCTTTGGCGTTCGTGATGGCGGAGAGGATGTGTCCTTTGAGGTGGGCGAGCTGGTCGGGCCGGAAGGATGCGCGGTTGCCTTCGATGCTGAGGCCGGCCACATTTTGGCTGCCTATGACGGAGCCGAGGTTTTTTCCGAAGAGGGCGAGGAGATCCTTCGCCGGGATGCCGTCGGCTTTGATGCTGGTGGCCTGCACGGAGAGGGAGGTGCCGTCGGTGGAGACGGGGCCGTCTACGCTGAAGTGGATGGGCACGATTTTTTTGATGGTTCCGGACATGTGGACGGTGCCGTTTCCGTGCTCGATCTTGAGGTCCTGGATGGAACCGCCGGCGTCCTTGATTTTTTTGGCGAACAGGCGCGTGAGGCTTTCGTTGGTGACAAAGATGACGCCGTGCTGGACGACGGTATCTTTCTGGTAGCACATGGGCGCGCGGGGGCTTTCGGGGACGCTTTTTCCGGCGAAGCTGTGGAGGTGGAAGGTGACGCCGGGCTCCGTGCTGAACTCGCCGCTGGAGATGTAGATCTGCGAGGTGGCGGGGCATTTGACGGCTTGCCCGGCGAGTGGGAGTGCCGCGGCGAGCAGAAAGACGAAGGCGGGGGTGGCGTTCATGGTCGGGCGCTTCTGTCCTTAGGGTTTCTGCGTGCAGACTTCGCTTCTGTTGCCAGAATAGCGGCTTGGCGTCGATCCCACAATTGCGTCACGATTTCATCTCCTGTTCATGTTCCATTCGCAAAACCGTCGTAGGTTCGGGTTTACCGCACGCACGTGGAAAAAATCTGACTCAAGAGGCTGCTCATGGCTACCGTAGCTCCGGTACAACCCTCCGTTCTCGACCAGAAGCTCAAGGACAATCCGCCGGCGAGGTGGGGCATGGCGATCTTTGCCGTTGTTTTGGTTGGCGGCCTGATCTATATCATCAGCAAGCTGGCGCATGACCTTTCGGGGGTGCATCAGGCCTCGATTCTGCCGTACATCCTGCTTGGGACGGCTTTGCTGATTGCGCTTGGATTTGAGTTTGTAAATGGGTTTCACGACACGGCCAATGCGGTTGCGACGGTGATTTACACGCACTCGCTGGAACCGCATATTGCGGTGGTGTGGTCGGGTCTGTGGAATTTTGTGGGTGTGCTGACGAGCTCTGGGGCGGTGGCTTTTTCGATTATTGCGTTGCTTCCCGTGGAGCTGATCCTGAAGGTTTCGAGCGGATCGGGATTTGCGATGGTGTATGCGCTCCTGGTGGCTGCGATGATCTGGAATCTTGGGACCTGGTACCGGGGTCTGCCGGTCTCGTCGTCGCACACGATGGTGGGGTCGATCCTGGGCGTGGGTCTGGCGAACCAGTACATTAACGGGCGGAATGGCGTTTCGGGCGTGGACTGGTCGCAGGTTGTCAAGGTGTTGAAGGCGCTGATTTATTCGCCGATTATCGGGTTTGTGCTGGCGGCGATCGTGTTGCTTTTGTTCAAGGCTGTGCTTAAGGATCCGCGGCTTTACAAGGCGCCGGAGGGCACGGCGCCACCGCCTTTCTACATTCGCGCGCTCTTGATCCTGACGTGCACGGGAGTTTCGTTTGCGCACGGGTCGAACGACGGGCAGAAGGGGATGGGCCTGATTATGCTGATTCTGGTGGGCACGGTTCCGACGGCGTATGCGCTGAATCACACGGTGGATCGTGGGTCGGTGCAGACGTTTGCGGCGGTGTCGACGCAGGTGGCGGGGGTTCTGGGCAACTATGTCGAGCCTGGGACGGTGGTGCAGGACAGCGGGCAGGAGCTGGAGCACTTTGTGGCGACGCACAAGTATCAGGCATCGACGATGCTGGCTTTGCAGGAGATGGTGACCGATATTCGCAACGAGGCGGTGAGCTATGGGTCGTTGGGCAACGTTCCGCAGCAGATGCAGGCGAACGTTCGGAATCAGATGTATCTGACGAGCGAGGCGATGCGGTTGATGCCGAAGTTCGGTCCGAAGATCAGCGCCGGGGACGAGAAGCCGATCGCGAACTACAAGGGGTTTCTGGATAAATCGACCAAGTACATTCCGACGTGGGTGAAGGTGGCTGTGGCGCTTTCGCTGGGGTTGGGGACGATGATCGGATGGAAGCGCATTGTGGTGACGGTGGGCGAGAAGATCGGCAAGACGCACCTGACGTATGCGCAGGGGGCGTCGGCGGAGCTGGTGGCGATGTGCACGATCTTCGGGTTTGACCGGATTGGGATGCCGGTGTCGACGACGCACATCCTGTCGTCGGGCGTGGCCGGGACGATGGTGGCGAACGGCAGCGGTCTGCAGATGTCGACCTTACGGAACATCGCGGCGGCGTGGGTGTTTACGCTTCCGGCTTCGGCGATACTCTCCGGCGTGCTGTTCTGGCTGTTCAACCTGATTTCGCGGTAGGGCGAGGGTGGGACGGGGGAGGCAGGGCTCCGGATTGCTATGCTTAGTGTGGGCCGGGTTGGGAGTTGAGCCGGCCCGTCGAGCACATGAGCCTGCAAGCAAAGATCGAAGCGATTATCTACGCTGCTGAAGAGCCGGTGACGCTGGCGCAGATGGTGGGGCTGTTTGGGATAGAGGCGCGGACCGAGTTGGACCGGAGGGCGGTGGAGCAGGGGGAGCTCCCGCTGGTGGGAATGGGTGCGGTGGGGGCTCGGTCGAGCGTGGAGGCTGGTCCGGAGTTGGAGGGTGGTGAGTCGGAGCCGGGTGGGGAGGTGGAGGTTTTGGATGCTGAGGGCGGTTCGGATGCTCTGGAGACGGCTGCGGAGAGTGCGGCGGTGGACGAGAGGCGGATTTCGCGGGAGGAGCGGGCACGGGAGCGGGAGTTGCGAGCGTATTTTCGTACGATTCTCGACCGGATGATGGAGGAGTATGCGAGGTCGGATCGGGGCATTGAGATCCGTGAGGTTGCGGGCGGGTTCCGGTTGGCGACCAAGCCTGAGTATCACGATGCGGTGCGCGGGTTTGTGCGATCGAGCAAGCCGGCGTTGAAGCTTTCGCTGCAGGCGTTGGAGACGCTGGCTGTGGTGGCGTACAAGCAGCCGATCACGGCGCCTGAGATCTCGGAGATTCGGGGGGTGGATTCGGGGGGTGTTCTGGGATCGTTGATGGCGCGTAAGCTGATCACGACGGCGGGTCGAAAGCATGTGATCGGGCGGCCTATTTTGTACAAGACGACGAAGGATTTTCTCCTGCGTTTCGGCCTGAAAGACACATCCGAGCTTCCCGGCATCGAAGAGTTCGAGAAGATGGCGAATGAGCTTGCGGAGCCGGAGCTAATGGTTTCGGAAGCGGTTGCCGTTGAGGAGGAGAATGTTATGGCTGCAGAAGGACCGCATACCGATCCTGAACTTGCGCAGGCGATGCGCAACGCCGAATCGATCACGGGGGCGAATCTCCAGGAAGAGCGGGAGGCAACCGAGCCGCAGGCGGACGGCGACGGGGCACGTGCGGACGAGGTGATGGTGGATGGGCGGATGTCAGGCGCCCTGCCCGCCCGGGATGAGGACGCCGGGGCTCCGGTCAGGGATTCGCCGGCGCTCGATGCAGAGATACAGAGCGATTTGCGGAAGGATGCTTAGGAGACCAGCATGAAGCCGCTTGATCCGAATCCAGGGGACCCTGAGGACAACGAGCCGGACACTGTTGCCACGCCGGAGGGGGACAATGAGTACGGGTTTGATCAGCCGATACCGGCTCCGGCGGAGGGGCTGCAGAGAGTACCGGCGATTGATACGAATAGGGTGTAGTGGGAAGAAGTGCTTGACGAGGGGGGTGGGGGGTGGCAGACTAGAGGGGATCCGAGGCGGCCTGACTACCGCCCCGGGGTTGTTTAAGCTCTACAACATTCGCTGAATTGCCAGCGCGAGTATTACGAGGGCCCATACGAATCGTTCACTGATCTGTATGGACACGCGCAGCCCGGGGCTTCTCACGGTCATAGGCTACCTCCTTTGTGAAATCGGCGTCGATCCTTGCGGATTGGCGCCGTTTCCGCTTTTCGGCGGAACCTTTCGCGTCAGTCTTGGAGGGCCGCGTGGCCGGCCAGCGAGCAGGCAAAGGAGATGGTCTCAGTAGAGCATTTGTCCTTGTAGGCGTCGCTGACCTAAAAGCGTCATAATTGATGGATGTCCGATGTTCGACCAGACGTGGGTGAGACGCAGACCGGGAACCGGCCTCTTGGCGAGCGTCTGCAGAAGATTCTTGCCCAGGCGGGGATCGCATCGCGGCGCAAGGCGGAGGAGATCATTCTTGAGGGTCGTGTCGAGGTGAATGGCACGACGGTAACGGAGCTTGGGACGCGCGCGGATCCGGAGAAGGATCACATCCGTGTGGATGGCAAGCTGCTGGGGCGACCGGAAGCGACGCGCTGGTTCATGCTCAACAAGCCGCGGGGGTATGTGACGACGCTGTTGGACCCGCAGAAGCGGCCTACGGTGGCGGACTTGCTGGCGCAGCCGCGGCCGGGTCCACGGGTGAAGTTGCCACGGCTGTATCCGGTGGGGCGGCTGGACTATTTGTCGGAGGGTCTGCTGTTGATGACCAACGATGGCGACCTGGCGAACGCGCTTTCGAAGGCGAGTGCCGGGGTGGAGAAGACGTACCTGGTGAAGACCTCGGGAGCACCTTCGGCGGAGCCTCTGGATCAGCTTCGGCGCGGGATTATGATCGATCGCGGGCGTCTGGACGAGGTGCGGGCGGGTCGCCGCGACCGGGTGATTACATCGCCGGCGAAGATTGAGCAGGTGCGCGGCGGAGAGAATCCGTGGTTTGAGGTGACTCTGATTGAGGGTCGCAACCGCCAGCTGCGCAAGATGTTTGAGGAAGTTGGACATCACGTCGAGAAGATCCGGCGGATTGCTTATGGAGCTTTGCAGCTGGATGTGGAGCCGGGCAATTACCGGGAGCTGACTCTGGGCGAGGTGACGGCACTTGATCGTGCGGCCAAGGGAAAGAAGGTGGAGCGGAAGCGCACCTTGCCCGAAGCGGCGCAGCTGAAGAAGCCTGTTCCGCCGAGACGTCCGCGTCGGCAGAAGCGCTCGGAGGGTCGAGTCTTCTGACCCCAGGAGGGTCTGCTCGCGATGCTTCGTGGGGAGCGTCCAATCAGTTCGCCACGCATGAAGAGTTCTGTATCGACTCCTCCGCTGTGGCATCTAAATGCTAGCAAAGGAGCGACGACTGTGGCGATGGAGAAGGCGACATTTGGAGCAGGATGTTTCTGGGGCGTGGAGGCGCGCTTTGGAGAGATGAATGGGGTGTTGGAGACCGCTGTGGGATACGAAGGCGGCACGGTGGAGCACCCGACGTACAAGGAGGTTTGCACGGATCGGACGGGTCATGCGGAGGTGGTGCAGCTGACGTTCGATCCGGGCAAGATCTCGTATGAGACGCTTCTGGACGCATTTTTCGCGCTGCATGATCCCACGCAGGTGAACCGGCAGGGGCCGGATTGGGGGACGCAGTACCGCAGCGTGGTGTTTGCGGAGAGCGAGGAGCAGGCTCTCGAGGCGCGCGCCAAGATTGCGGAGTTGAATGCTTCGGGGAGCTTTCGGAAGCCGATCGCGACGCAGGTTGTTCCGGCCGAGACGTTTTGGAAGGCGGAGGAGTATCACCAGAAGTATTTGGAGAAGCGGGGCATGGTGAGCTGCCACATCTGACTTGGCGCGCGAATCCATGCTGATGCGTCGTCTCTGGGGCTCGGGCTTGCCTGATAAACTCAGATCTGGTTCGTATTAAACTCACTTAGATTCAGTTCCTGGTGCCTGTTTCCGCGAAGGCCGACCGCCTCTCGATGTCGCTCACATCCTCTGCTGAACCCGTTGCACCACTTCCCCAAGCCGGTATCGAGACTGCTCCCGTTGCGTTGACGGGGACGGAGATGCTTTCCGGTCCCGACGTGAGTCCGGCGACTCCGCACGCGGACCCAGAGGCCGGCGCGAGTGTCCCCGACTCGCCTCTCGACCGGTGGCTTGCGAACTTCGGCCGGGTCCTTGGACTGGATCGCGCGATTCTGTTTACGGTGGTTGCCCGTGGCTGGTCGTCGCTGGCAGGCATTGGCACACTTACGCTGATCGCGCGCTTTCTCTCGCCGGTGGAGCAGGGTTACTACTACACGTTTTACTCCCTGGTTGCGCTCCAGATTGTATTTGAGCTTGGGTTTTCGGTGGTGATTCTGCAGACCGCATCGCACGAGGCGGCTCACCTGACGATCGAGCGGGACGGGACGATCTCGGGCGCGGCGCACTCGCATGCCCGGCTCGCCTCGATCTTGCAGAGGGCGACTCGCTGGTACTCGGTTGCGACTGTTTTGATGGCGACGATTCTGCTGCCTGCCGGCGGGAAGTTCTTCTCGCGCCAGGCCGGGCTCCATCCCATGGCGGTTTCGGTGCACTGGCTTCTGCCATGGATGTTTGTGGTGCTTGCAACGGCTTGCACCTTTCAGATCGACCCGCTGTTTTCGTTTCTGGAGGGCTGTGGGTACGTCCCGCAGGTGGCTCGAACGCGGCTCCTTCAGGCGATTCTGGGAACCTCGATGGGATGGATCGCGCTCTTGTGTCATCGCGGCCTGTTTGCTCCGGGTCTGATGATCCTGGGCCAGGCGATTGCGGGCGCTGTGTTTGTGTTCGGCAAACGCGGTTTGCTGCTCCGACTGCTGCGCCACAACCCCGGGGATTTGTGTATCGACTGGAGGTCCGAGGTATGGCCGTTTCAGTGGCGCATTGCGATCTCCTGGCTGTGCGGGTACTTCACCTTTCAGCTGTTCAACCCGATCCTGTTTGCGTTTCGGGGGCCTGTTGAAGCCGGGCAGATGGGCTTGAGCATGAACGTGTGCGGAACTCTATCTTCGATGGCGATCGCTTGGATGAATACGAAGGCGGCTCCGTTTGGGCGGATGATTGCACGGCGTGATTTTGCCCTGCTGGATCTCACATTTTTTCGCTCGCTCGCGCAATCGACGGCTGCCGCTGTGCTTGGCTGCAGCGCGGTCTGGACTGCTACGTTTTACTTGCGGGCTCACGGCGTGGCGTTTGCCATGCGGCTTTTGCCGCCCTTGCCGCTGGCGATGCTGTTTGGCGCGACGATTATGAACATTGTGGTCTTCGGATATGCGCTTTATCTCCGATCGCACAAGCAGGAGAAGTTCATGGTCAATTCGATTGTCGGGGCACTCTGGATGACAGTAGCGGCGTTGCTTCTGGGGCGATCGTATGGGGCGCTCGGCATAGCGGCGGCTGCCCTGGCGGGGGCGGTGGTTGTGGGGCTCGGTTTGGGCACCTATACGTTTGTCCGGTGGCGCAAGATCTGGCATGTCTGAAGCACGGCCTGGCATGTCTGAAGGAACGACCGGGATGTCTGACGGAAGCGCTGGCATGTCTGAGGGAAGCGCGAGGGATCGGCCCGTGCTTTCGATCGCGATTCCCACATGGAACCGCTGCTCCGAACTTGCCGATCTGCTCGGGGTTCTGGTTCCTGAGATTGCGGACTCGCTCCGGTCGGGGGTTGTGCAGCTCCTGGTGTCGGATAATGGCTCGACCGACGGCACGGAGGCGCTGGTCCGGCGGTACATGGCGCAAGCGCCGTGCATCGAATATCACCGGCAACCGGAGAATATCGGCTCCGATGCCAATTTTGCTGAGTGCTTTCGACGTGCGCGGGGGACGTACTTCTGGCTTTTCTCGGACGATGACGTCCTCACGCCGGGGACGGTCGGGAGGCTGCTCGAGTATTTCCTGACCGGCGCGTACGACCTGGTTTACGCGACCAGCTACCCGTTCTGGACGGATTTCCGCGCGGAGCGGGGCCGGGACCCACTCGGGCGGGTCGCTCACACGATTACCGATGCCCGGCACATGGTCCGCGTCGTGAATACGATGTTGACGTTTATCTCGGGAATGATCGTCAACAAGGATCGTCTGGCGGAGCTGCGGGGGCTGGGGGTTTCGGTTGAGCCGCCGTCGGCGTTTCTCGGCACGCATATGGTGCAGCTCTCGTGGACGCTGCCTTTGCTGCGTCGTCACCGCCGATCGCTGGTGCTCTGGGACCGGCCGGTTGCGGGACGTGTGGGCAACTCCGGCGGATATTCGATTGCGGAGATCTTTGGTGAGAATTTGCTGACGGTTGCGCGTCGGGTGTTGCCGGACCGGCCTGACCTCGTCCGTATCCTGGTGAACTTTACGCTTCGGCGCTGGTTTCCGGCATCGATTTATGCTCATCGGAAGGCGGGGGCGCAGACGTATCGGATCGAGGACGTCTCCGGTATTCTTCGAGGCGTCTACGGTCGCAACCTTCGTTTCTGGGTGTTTACGTACCCGGTGCTGAAGCTGCCTTTGGCGGCGGCCGGGATGTGGCTGCGCGGGTCCGATGTAGCTTCAAAGATGTTTTATGTGCTGCAGGTGCCGGGCTTCTGGCGCAAGCGGACGTGAGGCGAGCACAGGAGGTGGCGTGCTTGCACCATCCCATGTGCTATTCTATGTTTGCGTACCGAGAAACACACGCAAGGCTTCGCAGGCAAAGGCAACCGTTGAGATCACCAACTGATCCCCGGTTTGTCTGGCCAGAGACTGCGGCCGCCTCTCCCCACCCGATCTCTTCCTCTACATGGAAGGCTTGGCTGGTTGCTCTGGCTGAAGGCTCCGTCAACGGATGTGAGCCTCGCCACGCAGCAGCAGAGCTTGGGTTTACCAAACGCGAGCGATGCTGAACCGGAAGACACCGAAGGTGCCGAGCGCACCCCTGCACACGATCCGCGGCACACTTACATAGATCTACAAGGAAGATACTTGAACCTCGCAACTCTTGAACCAACAGAGATCCAGAAGGATCTCATTCTCTCGAACGGGAACTCCGCCGGCCTCTCTGCACCCGTTTGCAATCTCCCCCTGGTTGAAGGCTCGCGCTTCAGCGACTTCAACATTTCGGACTCTCTGAAGTCTCGCCTGGCGTCGGCTGGATTTGTGACGCCGACCCCGGTTCAGGCGAAGGCGATTCCGCCGGCGCTCGAGCAGAGGGACATCCTGGCGACGGCCTCGACCGGAACGGGAAAGACACTTTCGTTTTTGATTCCGATGATCGAGCGCATGGATGCGACTTCGGTTCCTTCGACGCGCGGCAAGCGCGGGCCGATTCGGTCGCTGATCCTCCTGCCGACGCGCGAGCTGGCGATGCAGGTGCTTGAGGCGTACGGCAAGCTGGTTCCGCAGGCGCGGCATGACTCGGTGCTGGTGTGCGGCGGCTTGTCGGAGAACAATCAGCTGGACATGCTGGACCGTGGACCGCGCCTGGTGGTGGCAACGCCGGGCCGGCTGGAGGATTTTCTTCGTCGCCGCGAGGTCCATCTTGGATCGGTCGAGATGCTTGTGCTTGACGAGGTCGATCGCATGCTAGATATGGGCTTTCTGCCGGCGATTCGGCGGATTGTGGGAGCTCTGCCGAAGACGCGTCAGACGATGTGCTATTCGGCGACGCTGGACGCGAATATCACGGAGATCGTGAAGGACTACGTGCAGAAGCCGGTGCGGGTGGAGATTGGCGTTACGTCGAAGCCGTCCGATCGCGTGGAGCTAGTGGCGTATACGGTGATGCAGGATCAGAAGCTTGGGCTTTTGGACCAGATGCTGAAGGAGAACGAAGGCACGTTCTTGGTGTTTTCGCGCACCAAGCATGGGGCGGACCGGATCTCGAAGAAGCTGGAGCGGCTGGGGCACGATGTGGACGTGATCCACGGCGATCGGTCGCAGTCTCAGCGGACGTCGGCGTTGAAGGGCTTTACCACGGGGAAGCATCGCGTTTTGGTGGCGACCGACGTGGCTGCGCGCGGCATTGACGTGCAGAACATTGCGTTTGTGGTCAATTACGACCTGCCGAATGGGTCGGACGATTTTGTTCACCGGATTGGACGAACTGGACGCGCGGGCGCGAAGGGCGTGGCGACGACGTTTGTGATGCCGCAGGAGAGAGGCGATGCACGCAAGCTGGAGCGCGAACTGAAGATCAAGTTTGAGTGGCGGGAGGCGGACAAAAACCTTGAAAAGGAAGAGCGCAACAAGCCTTTGGACGCGGCCAACCACACGGGTGATCTGATGGCGCTGGAGACGCGCTCGTGGAAGACGAGTTCGAACGGCGATACGACGGCGTACAGTTCGGGGCCGAACGGGAGCCAGATGGGTGGGGCCGAGCGACCTCGGTCGTCGGCGGGCCGATCTGGGGCGCGCGCCTTTCGTGGAGCTTCGAATGGGCGTTCCGGCGCGGGCGGATCGGGGTACGGCGCACGGCCTGCGGGGCCGCGGGGTGGCAACTCCGGCGCACGCCCGACGCGGGGCAATCGCGGACGCTAGATGGGAACTTCGGACCGCCGCTTGCGACCGTTTCTGGTCGGGGCGGCGGACTCGGACGAGGGCGCCAACCGTCTGCCAACGATCGGCAACCAATTAGAAGCTGCGATGTCCGAGAGCCTTCCCAATTTTTCCGAGATGCGCGCGATTGTCGGGGACGACAAGCATTTCGTGCTGCAGGTTGTTCAGCCGGGCCTTGCCGGCCTAATGGATGGATCGGTTTCGACGTTGGCGCCGATCTTTGCCACGGCGTTTGCGACGCACAACTCGCATACGGTGTTTTTGATCGGTGCAGCGGCGGCGGTGGGCGCGGGTATTTCGATGGCGTTTTCCGAGGGTTTGTCGGACAATGGCGAGCTTACGGGGCGCGGGAATCCGATTTTTCGCGGTTTGATCACCGGCTTGATGACTTTTGTGGGCGGCATCCTGCACACGCTGCCGTTTCTGCTCCCAAACGTGCACACGGCTCTGATGTGGGCGTACGCGGTGGTCGGCATTGAACTGATTCTGATTGCCTGGATTCGGTACCGCTATTTCAAGACGAGTTTTGCGCTTTCGTGCCTGCAGGTGATTGTGGGCGGCGGCCTGGTGTTTGCGGCGGGCGTTTTGATTGGCCAGTCCTGAGCCGAAGGTGCTGCCCATGAGCTCCAAGCGACGAGTGCGATCGAGCCCCGAGCGGCTTTCGGACGACCAGCGGCAGAGGATCACTCATGCGATCGCCGATCCGCGTCGATTCGCCATTCTTCAGCAGATCGGTCGTGAGAGTAGTCTGGCCTGCTCGTGCCTCGACGTTCATGCGGCGATCACACCGGCTACGATCTCGCACCATTTGAAGGAGCTGCAGGCGGCGGGTCTGATCGACATTGCCCGCGAAGGCCGATCCGCTCTGCTTACGTTTCGTCGCGACACCTGGAATGCGTACGTTCAACAGCTTGCCGAGCTTTGATCCGCGCTGATCTCGCCCGGAGAAACTCTTGCGCATCTTCCTCTGCGCACCTAGAATCTATTCGGTAAGCGTCGAACTATTCGACCAACATCGAAAGGATTGGATATGGGGAAACTTACAGGCAAAACCGCGGTCGTCACCGGAGCTTCGAAGGGCATTGGAGCAGGGATCGCGAAGTCGCTCGGGGCGGCGGGGGCAAATGTTGTCGTGAACTACAGCTCGGACAAGGCCGGGGCCGAACGTGTGGTGTCGGAGATTGCCGGCCAGGGCGGAAAGGCGATCGCGGTTGGCGGCAGTGTCGCGAAATCCGCCGACGTTGAGGCTCTGTTCGCCGAAGCCGGCAAGGCTTTTGGACGTGTGGACATCTTGGTCAACAACGCGGGCGTGTATGCGTTTTCGCCGATCGACGGAGTAACGGAGGACGAGATTGACCGCATGTTCGACGTGAACGTCAAGGGTCTGTTGCTGGCGTCGAAGGCGGCGGTCCTGCAGTTTCCGGCGGAGGGTGGCAACATCATCAATATCGGCTCGGTTGTTTCGGAGATAGCGATGCCGATGTCGTCGATCTACACCGGAACCAAGGGAGCGGTGGACGGAATCACGCGCGTGCTCGCGAAGGAGCTTGGACCGAGGAAGATTCGGGTCAATGCGGTGAATCCGGGCTTCACCGCGACGGAGGGAAATGCGAGTTTTCGCGGCTCCGACATGGAACAGTCCGAGGTGGCGAAGACTCCGCTGGGACGTCTGGGTCAGCCGGAGGACATCGCTGACGTTGTGACCTTTCTTGCGTCGGAGGACGCTCGTTGGGTGACTGGCGCTCTTTTGCAGGTAGCGGGCGGGCTTCGTTAGCGCATTTCTCCTGTTGCGGGCTGAGCGTCGGACCTGTGTGCTCGCCGCCTATGCTGACTTGCCGCCTATACTGAAGGGACCCCGTACGCGATACTCCCCCCGAGGAGAACTCCCCGTTGAATCTGCTGAATCCAAAGCTGCACCTAGTCGCTCTCATGCTGGCAACCGTCGCTGCGAGCGCGCAGAGCTCTGACCCGAGCGCTGGAGCGGCGAGCCCCGGAACCACGGCCAAGATCAAGACGGGAAATGTCCCGGTGGCGGTTCAGGCAGCCGAGGCGTCGATTGACCCCGAGAAGATTCGCGCTCACGTGCGGTTTCTGGCGGACGATCTGCTGGAGGGGCGCGGACCTGGGTTGCGCGGGAGCGAGCTTGCGGCGCGGTACATTGCGACTCAGTTTGCGCTGGATGGGCTGGAGGCGGGCGGAGACAACGGAAGCTACCTGCAGGAGATTCGGTTTGTCGGGATGAATGCGATTCCGGCGAAGACGACGGCATCTCTGGTGCCTGTGTCGGGCGCGCCGATTGTGCTGAGCTACGGTGAGGACTACACGATCAGCAATCGGACGCTGACGCCCAGCGTGGAGATCGATGCGCCGATCGTGTTTGTCGGTTATGGCGTGAGTGCCCCTGAGTTTCAGTGGAACGACTTTGCGGGCGTTGATGTGAAGGGCAAGGTGATTCTGTGCATTGTCGGCGACCCGCCGTCGGAGGACCCGAAGTTTTTTGGCGGCAAAGCTCTGACGTATTACGGGCGATGGACCTACAAGTTTGAGCAGGCGGCGCGCATGGGAGCGGTGGGTGCGTTGATCATTCATCGGACGGACCTTGCCAGCTATGGGTGGGATGTTGTGCGGCACTCGAACACGTCCGAGAAGACGTATCTGGCTGACAATAAGGAGCCGCAGCTCGCTGCGGCCAGTTGGATTCAGCTGGATGTGGCGCGCAAGCTGTTTGCGGCCAGCAAGCTTGATCTTGACCGCGAGATTGCCGCGGCTGGGCAGAGGGGCTTCAAGGCAGTCGAGCTTCCTGTGCGATTCAAGGCGCATGTGGAGAGCACGGTTCGGCCGTTTGAGTCGGCGAATGTGGTCGGCATACTTCCGGGACGGGAGCCCGGCAGACAGGCGGTGATGTATACCGCGCACTACGATCATCTCGGCTTTGTCCCGGGGATGGCGGGCGACAATGTGTACAACGGCGCGGCGGATAACGGCACGGGCTGCGGCATTCTTCTGGAGGAGGCTCGCGCGTGGTCCGAGATGGCGATCCGGCCGCCGCACGACATAATTTTTGCGTCGGTGACGGCGGAGGAGCAAGGTCTGCTGGGCTCTGAGTACCTGGGGCAGCATCCGCCGCTGCCTGCGCGCGAGATTGCGCTCGACATCAACTACGACATGATCTTGCCGGTGGGGATTCCGCAGGAGATCAATGTGAATGGAGCGCAACGGACGGACTTCTACCCGGTGGTGCAGGCGGCGGCGAGGCGGTTCGGTCTGGAGATCGTCCCTGACCCGAGGCCGGAGGCTGGATCGTACTACCGGTCGGATCATTTTTCGCTGTCGCGCGTGGGGATTCCGGCGTTTTCGATCGATACTGGATCGCTGTTTGAGGGGCATGATCGCGCGTGGGGCGTGGCGCAGGAGAAGGATTACAACGACAACCGGTATCACAACTTTTCGGACAATTACACGCCGGATATGGACTTTCGGGGCGATGCCAAGCTGGCGCGCTTCGGTCTGGATCTGGGATGGCAGGCGGTGGCGGCGCCGAAGTCGATCCGGTGGAAGGCGGGAGATGAGTTTGAGGCGGCGCGGAATCGGCCGTAGCGATTCTTTCCGCATTGTGACGGGTTGCAGGAGTGCGAGTTCTAGGCAAATTACCAATGTCTAGAGTTTTGTCCTAGACATTGGCGGCTCGCCACGGCGGCAGCGCGTTCACGGTTCCTATGTTTGATGGATTTCTCAAGCGTCAACTGGAGAAATCGTGAATCATATAGACAGGCTGCTCGGGCACTGACCCGCCTGGCCGACCCATTTTAGATATTTATAGGAAGCTACTCATGATCTCCGTCTCGAACGTCTCTATGCGCTTTGGCCAGAAGCTCCTCTTTGAGGATGTCTCGGTCACGTTTACCACGGGCCGCCGATATGGCCTGACCGGCCCTAACGGCGCCGGCAAATCTACGTTTATGAAGTGTCTTACGGGGGAGATCGACGCGCAGAAGGGCAACGTCGTTCGACCGAAGAAGATGGGTGTGTTGAAGCAGAACCAGTACGAGTTTGACGCGTATCGCGTGATCGACACGGTCATCATGGGCAACAAGGCGCTGTGGGCGGCGCTTGAAGAGCGCGAGGTGATCTACAACAAGCCGGAGATGACGGACGAGGATGGGTCACGGCTGGGGGAGCTTGAAGGGATCGTCGGGGATGAGGATGGGTACGAGGCCGAGGCCAATGCGGCGGTGCTGCTGCAGGGGTTGGACATCCCGGATGAGCTGCATGAGCGCAAGATGAGTGAGTTGCAGGGGGGACAGAAGGTTCGCGTGCTGCTGGCGCAGGCGCTGTTCGGCAATCCGGAGGCTTTGTTGCTGGACGAGCCCACGAACTATCTCGATCTTGAGTCGATTCATTGGCTTGAAGATTTTCTGGTGCGGTATAACGGCACGGTGATCACGATCTCGCACGATCGCCATTTCCTGAACAATATTTGCACCAATATTGCGGACATCGACTACGAGACGATCATCACGTACAACGGCGGGTATGACGACATGGTGCTGCAGAAGACGTCAATCCGCACGCGTATTGAGAGCCAGAACGAGCAGCGCGAAAAGAAGATTGCGCAGTTGAACGACTTTATTGCTCGGTTTTCGGCGGGAACGCGGTCGAGCCAGGTGAACTCGCGCAAGAAGGAGGTGGAGCGGCTGGCGACCTCTGAGCTGGCCCGATCGAACATTGCGCGACCGTTTATCAGCTTCAAGATGGAGCGACCCTCGGGCAAGCATGTGCTGGAGTTTGAGCGCGTCAACAAGAGTTATGTGCAGAAGGACGGCTCGGTCGAGCATGTGATTCGGGACTTTTCGGCTTCGGTGCTGCGTGGCGACAAGGTTGTTCTGGTGGGACGCAACGGCCAGGGCAAGACCACGCTGCTGAAGGCTCTGCTGGCGAATGGGCCGGGGGTCGAGGAGACCGATGTTTCGATCGATTCGGGTTCCGTGAAGTGGGGGCACGAGGCGCAGATCGGCTACTTTGCGCAGGACCATACGGGGTCGATTCCGCACGGCACGACGGTGGCCGAGTGGCTGCACACGTTTGATCCGCAGGCGACCAAGGAAGACATTCGGGGCATTCTTGGGCAGATGCTGTTTCGTGGCGAGGAGGGCAACAAGAAGACGGAGGCGCTCTCGGGCGGCGAGGCGGCGCGGCTTTTGTTCTGCAAGATCATGCTGCAGAAGCCAAATGTCCTGGTGATGGACGAGCCGACGAACCATCTCGACCTGGAGTCGATCAACGCGCTGAATCAGGCGATTCAGAAGTATGAGGGGACGGTCTTCCTGGTGACGCACGACCAGGACCTGATTGAAGAGGCAGGTACTCGCATATGGCACTTTGAGGGTGGACCGACGGACTTCCAGATTACGGACCACAAAGGGCCGTACGAGGAGTATCAACAGCAGCTTGCGTTGGCCGCGAAGTAGGGAGTGTCCTGGGGGAGAGGCAGCGGCGCAACCGGCGGCCGGCTTGCGTTGAGGTATCTGAGGATGCAGTCACCTGGGTTGGGTCGACGTCTCGATGCGTGGGCTGTTGGTTTTTTTCTGTTTGCTTCGATTCTGCTGGGATGGTGGTACTCGCACGGCCGACCTTTCTGGTCAGACGAGCTGTTTGGATGGATGCTGGTGACTGATCCTTCTGTGCGTCACATGCTGGTGGCGTGGAGGGCCGGGGCGGACGGCGGCGGTTTCGGCTTTTACCTGCTCGCGCGTGGGTGGGTGGCGATCTTTGGGCGGACCGAGCTCGCGTTTCGTCTCTTCTCGGCGACTGGGGTGGGAGTTGCGGGCGGGTTGACGTACCTCTCTGCGCGTCGATGTTTTTCGCGCACAAACGCGTTCCTGAGTGTGTCGCTGATCTGGTTTTCGTCCACGGTGGTGTTGTGGCAGATGAAGCAGGGTCGCTTCTACGGTCTACTTCTGCTCGGGGTTGCGCTGGCGTTTTTCCTTGCGGGCCGGTGGTTGATCGAGAGATCCACTTCGCGGTGGCTTCTGCCGGTGAACTTTCTGGCGCACAGCCTTTTGGTGGCGACGCATCCGTTTGGGGCCGTTTACAGCGGATGTGTTCTTGCGGGAGTTCTGCTGGCCGGTACGTTTGACGTCCGGGGAAGGAGGACTTCGCTGCCGTTCGTGCTGAGTATCGTGGCCGGCTGGTGGCCTCTGCTGTTGTCGGTCACGGCGATGCGGAATTCCGCGGCCGTGGGCAAGCCGACGTTCTGGACGACGCGACCGCACCTTGCTGAACTTGTGGCTCCGTACACCTGCTTTAGCCCGTTGCTGAAGCGCGGCATGCTGGTTCTGCTCTTGCTCTCCTGCGTGCTGGCTGCGTCTGGCCGGCTCAAGCTCCGTCCTGTTCGCGAGAGCCGCGGGCGACCTTTGCTCTTGCTGGGCGCGCCGCTGCTGCTTTCTCCGTGTTTGATCTTTCTTCTTTCGCAGGGAGGCACGTCGGTTTTTGTTGACCGATATCTGCTGCCGGTGGTTGTCGCTTACGCGGTCTACCTTTGTGAGATATTTCGCCTGCTTGGGGACGCCCTGGCGCGTGTCTTTCCGGCCATTTTGGGGCTCGGGATCTCGGGGCGGGCTTTTCGGATTTCGGCGACTGGGGTGGTTGCGGCTCTGATCCTGCTCTTTCTCCGGCTGTATCCGCCGGAGTTCCGGCCGCCTCTCGACCACCCGGATGATCCGATTCTTGCTCTGCTGCCGAGCGGCCTTCCTGTCGTGTTTGAGCGGTGCGACACGTTTGACCAGATGCTCGCGTACCACCGCGACGGTCATCGATTTCTGTATTTGCTGGATTGGGAGAACATTCTGTCGCCTGAGAGCCCGCGAGGGGAAGGCGCCAGTTATCACGAGATGGAGCACTGGCGCGAGCTTGGGTACTTTTCGGGCTCGATCGTTCCGGTGGACCAGTTTCTTCCTGCCCACGGTGCGTTTGTTGTCGTCGATGAGGAGCCGACGCATTGGTTTGATCGCAAGATTCGCAACCATCCAGAATTCACGACCACGCTGCTGGGCGTACACCATCGCACGGCGGACCCGGCGAATGATGCTCGCGTGTGGCTCGTAGATCCGGTCACGTCGCCGGGGAGGCGTCGGTGATGGTGTGGAGGGAGAACTTTCTTTGGCGAAGGCGTGTTTTGGTGCTCTTACATGATCAGCGCGAGGGCGGCGAGTTCTTTCTGCATGGACTGGATGGAGCAACCGACAGACTCGATGCGTGAGGCGGCGCTGCGTGCGGCCTGGTTGGAGACGCCGTAGCCTCGTCCTGAAAGGAAGTTACTGATGAGGTCTGCGGCTTGCCAGTGGTCCAGACCGGACTGGAGGAGATCCTGGCGGAGCGCGGACAGATCGGCTGCCGCAAACATCGTATTGGGTTGACCAAGGGAAACGTCCCGGGATTTTTCTGTCATGTATCCTCCGCCAACTCTCTCCGACTCTGGTTCGGGTGCCGTCCTGATCCGCATCTGTTCTTCCTTAGTTAGACGCTCTACCGAACCTGGAGCGGAATATGTTTTTGATCCCATTGTCACGTAAGTAACCAATTTCCCGAAAAGGGACGTTAAATCGCTCTAGATGCGGCTGAGAAGGTGATTTGGAGCCGAATCTGCTTGTTGGGCCAGAGAGGTAGCATGAAGGTAGCGCGGGAAAGAGGTTGAAGTTGACGCAGGTTCTGGACGGAGTCGCGATTGCGAGTGAGATTAAGGTGGAGGTGGGTGCGGAGGTGCGTGCGCTTGGGGAGTGCGGGATTCGGCCAGGTCTGGCGGTGGTGCTGGTAGGGCATGTGCCGGCTTCGGAGATTTACGTTCGGAGCAAGGTGAAGACCTGCGGCGAGCTTGGGATCTACTCTGAGATGCTGACGCCGCCGGAGACTGTGACGACGGAGGATCTGCTGGCGATGGTGGCGGACCTGAATGCGCGCGACGAGATTGACGGGATCCTGATACAGCTGCCGTTGCCCAAGCATGTGGACACAAAGCGGTTGCTGGAGGCGGTGGCGCCGGAGAAGGATGTGGATGGATTTCATCCTGTGAACGCGGGGCGCTTGCAGAGTGGGCAGGCGGCGCTGGCTCCGTGCACACCGGCGGGCATTATGGAGGTGTTGCGGAGGTCCGGGATCGAGGTGGCGGGCAAGAGCGCGGTGGTGGTGGGGCGGTCGGACATTGTGGGCAAGCCGGCGGCGATGATGCTGCTGAATGCCTCGGCTACAGTGACGGTTTGCCACAGCCGGACGGTGGATCTGGCGCGGTACACGCGGGGGGCGGAGATCCTGGTTGCGGCCATTGGGCGGGCGGGCTTTGTGACGGCGGAGATGGTACAGCCCGGGGCGGTGCTGATCGATGTGGGCATCAATCGGGTGACGGAGGCGGGGGAGGTGGAGCGCTTTTTTCCTGGGGACGAGGCGCGGGCGGCGACGTTTCGGAAGCGTGGGTCGACCGTGGTGGGCGACATCGATCCGGCGGCGTTTCGGATTTCGGGCGCGTATACGCCGGTGCCGGGGGGTGTGGGGGCGCTGACGATTGCTATGTTGATGAAGAACACCGTGACGGCGGCGAAGCTGCGGCGCGGGATTGCGCTGTAAAGGCGGCGGGCGATGCTGCGGGTCGGTTTGACGGGCGGTTTGGGAAGCGGCAAGTCGACCGTGGCGGCGATGCTGAGGAAACATGGGGCGCACGTGGTCGAAGCCGACGCTCTGGCACGGGAGATGATGCGTCCGGGAGAGGCGGTGTACGCGGCGATTGTTGCGTGCTTCGGGCCGGGCGTGGTGCGGGGTGATGGGGAGCTTGATCGCGCGGAGTTGGCGCGGTTGGCGTTTGCGGGCGGGCGGGTGGAGGAGCTGAATGCGATCGTGCATCCGGCGGTGATTGCGCGGCAGGCCGAGATCGCCGGGGAGATGGAGAAGAGGTCGCCGGGGGCGGTGTTTGTGGTGGAGTCGGCGCTGATCTTTGAGACGCGATTCGGAGGGGAGAAGGCGGGTGCCGCGGCGGGGAGGGATCGGGGGGCGTGGAAGGAACGTTTCGATTGCCTGGTGCTCATTACGGCTCCGGAAGAGGTGAGGATTGACCGATTTGTGCGGCGATCGTTGGTCGGGCGTGACCTGGAGAAGGAAGATGTGCTCGCGGCAGAGGCGGACGCTCGGCGGCGGCTGCGGCGACAGATGCCGGACGGGGAGAAGGCGCGATTCTGCGACTATGTTCTTCGGAACGATGGCTCGCTGCCGGAGCTGGAGCGGAAAGTTGAGGAGCTTTGGCCGAGGCTTGTCGGGAGAGTTGGATAGGTCGACCTCCGGGCCTGCGTGCCGGATCGGAACGGGCTCCGGCGCTGTGGAGCATTGTGCCGGGGGAGAACGGGAAGGCGTCGGTCTCGTTACAATAGTTCTGTGCGGGCCTAAAGTTTTCAGAGGTTCTGCCGATAAGAGAGATAGGTAGCCCGTTATGAAGATGCGTCCAGTTTTGCTTGTACTTCTGTTGCTTGGTGGCTTTTATTATTTGACGACGCGTGCGATGTCGACTGGAACGATGGCTCCGTGGTTGAAGGGGGCGCTGCCGGGGCGGACCGGATCGACGGTCGAGACGGTGTCGGGGCCGCTTGGGACGTTCAACCTGACGGAGGCTTCGGCGGCGCCGGCCTACGACTCGGAGGAGCAGCAGAATATTGCGGTGTATCGGAAGGCTCTGCCGAGTGTGGTGAATATTACGTCGACGGCGGTGCAGTTTGATTTTTTCTACGGTCCCGTTCCGCAGCAGGGGCAGGGGTCGGGCTTCATTTTGGACAAGCAGGGCTTGATCCTGACCAACAATCACGTGATCGATAATGCGCAGCGGGTCGAGGTGATGCTCTCGGACAAGCACAAGTACAAGGCGCAGGTGATCGGCGTGGATAAGAATCACGACCTTGCGCTTTTGAAGATTTCGGCGCCGAATCTGGTGCCGGCCGTGCTTTCGGAGTCGAGTGGTTTGACGGTGGGCCAGAGGGTGTATGCGATCGGCAATCCGTTCGGTTTGCAGGGGACGATGACGCGCGGGATTATCTCTTCGATCCGGTCGATTCGCGGGCCGCAGAATAATCCGATCGAGGATGCGATCCAGACTGACGCAGCGGTGAACCCTGGGAACTCGGGTGGGCCGCTGTTGAACTCGAAGGGTGAGGTGATTGGGATTACGACGCTGATCGCAAATAACGGCGCCGACCAGAGCTCCGGCATTGGGTTTGCGATTCCGATCAACACGGCAAAGGCGGTGCTCGACGATTTTGCGCGGTACGGTCGGGTGCGGCGGCCCTCGATGGATGCGGTGTGGCTGCCGGTCGATCCTGAGACGGCGGAGCAGATCGGTCTGCCGGCGGATCACGGCGTTCTGATTGAGCGTGTGCTTCCCGGCGGGGCCGCGGAGAAGGCGGGACTTCGCGGAGGATCGCAGAGGGCGTACAAGGGCAACATTCCGGTGATGCTGGGCGGCGATCTGGTGGTTGCTATCGACGGGCAGGATGTTGCGAATCCGCAGGATCTGTCAGCTGCTATGAACACCCATCGCGCGGGCGATACGGTGACGGTGACGATCTTTCGCGGGCGAAAGCAGATGGATGTTCGGGTCACGCTTGGGGATGCGAAGGAGCAGACGGGCGGACAGCAGACGTAAGGCAGAGGTTTGCAAGTGAAGAGTTAAAGCGGGACAGATTGCGCCGGTGCTGTCGCATGAGAGAGGGCTAAGAAGAGAGGGCACGTGGCAGAGGATCCGAAGAATTTCGACAGCGCCGAGTTTATTGCGCCACGGAGCGCAGTGCAGGCGCAAGACGATCCGTCGGCGCTGCTTAGCAGCACTTTCGGTCGTGCTGGATCGACGCGAGCTCTGGGCCCTGAGACTGAAGGGAATGCGGCGTTTCCCCGGGCGATCTTTTACGGCGTCTTCGCGGCGATCGCGGGGTGTTTGCTGTATGCAGCGTTTACGGTTGTGAGTCACATCCAGATCGGGTATGTGGCGCTGGGAGTGGGTTGGCTTGTCGGGAAGGCGATCTTGGCGGGGTCGGGTGGGCGCGGCGGACGGCAGTATCAGATTGCCGCAGCGTTGCTGACCTACCTTGCCGTTTCGATGGCGGCGGTGGCGGAGCTGCTGTGGTCGCTGCACAAGTCTGGGACGGATGTTTCGCATCTGAGCGGACGGGGTGTGGCCGAGCTGGTCCGGTACGGCGTCCTGTCGCCGTTTCTGGAGTTGCGGGGCGGCGTGGGCGCCTTGATCGGCCTCTTTATTCTGTTTGTCGGCATGCGCGCTGCGTGGCAGATCAACCGTCCGACGGGAGCTCGGGGAGCGTATGCAAGCTGAGCGTGCGGTGGATTCGCAGGGGGCGGAGAGCAGGACTCCGGACCCGATCTATAATTGCCCGTTTTGCAGTCATTACATTGCACCGGCGACGCTTGCCTGTCCGGAGTGCGGATCGCTGGTCTACAGTGCACACCTGCGCGTGCTGGCGGAAGACGCGAAGGAACTGGAGCGCGAAGGCAAGTGGGTGGAGGCGCGGGCGGCGTGGATTCGCGTGATGCAATGGATGCCGGCGGGACATGCGCAGCGCCGGGCGCTTGAGGCGCATGTAGAGGCGATCGATGCGCGGCTGCGGGCGGGTGAGGATAAGAAGGCGAAGTGGACGAAACGGTTGGGTCCGCTGGCACCGGTGGTGTTCTTTCTTGCGAAGGCGAAGAGTGCGTTCTTTCTCTTGTTCAAGCTTAAGTTTCTCCTAAGCTTTTTTGCCTTTTTCGGCCTTTACTGGGCGTTGTATGGATGGAAGTTTGGCCTGGGGTTTACGCTGTCGATCCTGATTCACGAGACGGGGCATTATGTCGCGGTGCGGCGGCGTGGCATGAAGGCCGACCTGCCCATGTTTCTGCCCGGTTTGGGGGCGTATGTTCGCTGGTACAACCAGGGGATGTCGCTGGACGTGCTGGCGGAGATTGCTCTGGCGGGACCGCTGTTTGGGCTGTTGACGGCCGGCGTATGTCTGCTGCTTTGGCATGGGACGCATCAGCCGATCTTTCGTGCCTTGACCTATGCGGGAGCGTGGCTGAACCTGATTAATCTGATTCCGGTCTTTGGGCTCGATGGAGCGCAGGCCACGTATGCTTTGAATCGGCTGCAGCGCGGGCTTGTCTTGGTGAGCTGCGTTGGGTTGTTCGCTCTGATGCACGAGGGTGTGTTTCTCTTTATCGCGGCCGGGATGACGTGGCGCATGTTTACGAACGACGCTCCGGAGCAACCGAGCACGCGGACGCTGTCCAGTTTTCTGGGGCTCTTGTTTCTTTTGGGAGCTCTGGTCTACATGGTGCCTGCTATTTAGTAGAGTGGTGTCTCAGCAGCTAAGACGCTGCTCGAACAGGAGACCATATGCCCTTCTACCCGTCTCAAACGCCCCAAACGGCCCGCTCTCTTTGGGTCCTCATTCTCGGTGCGGCGGTGCTGTTGCCCGCTGCCTTTGCACAGGGGCCCGCTGGCCTCGACGAGCAGAAGGACGCAATGCATAAGCTCGCCTTTCTGACCGGCGACTGGTCAGGACCAGCCTCCATCGCCCGCGGCCCCGGCGAGCCCGTGCAGGCCACGCAGACCGAACAAGTCCACTTCAAGCTGGACGGACTTGTCCTGCTGGTCGAGGGAAAAGCCACGGATGCAAAAGGCAAAGAGCTCTTATCCTCACTGGCGACCATCGCATTCGACGTAACGACACATACCTATCGCCTCCGGGGGTACAACGGCGGCTACTACATTGACGCGCCGCTAACGTTGCTTCCCGACGGCCTGTCCTGGGACTTCGTGATCGGGCCCGCCCACGTCGTCAAAGCCGTGCACCTGACTCTGAAAGGCGAATGGAACGAATCGTCCACTGTCGTCGTCGGGGAGAATGGGCGCGTGCAAAGCGTTCAGATGCTGCTGCATAAGCATTCCTGACCCGATAGGGCGCTTGCTATCGAAGTGGCCCACCACCCCAACGCACAGGCAAACTGCATCTTCCATCTCAGCATGAGGGCGCTTGCGCCGTTGGCCATGCCAAGAAACGCGGCAATGACCGCGATGAACGTATGGAAATCGGTGAGATGCCTTGAGATGCCAAGAGCAGGGAACAGCACCATCGAAATGCCCAGGCCCATCCAAATGGAACCCACGGCGCGTCCGAGCGTGGTTTCCGGATGCGTCTCGCGTTCGCGCGATGCGCCCAGCACGCTGATAAGTGCCGCCGCCACGATGCACACGGGCCACGACAGCGTTGGATGCGGCCCCCCTGCCGGATCCGGTGGCATGTTCCAGCGGTAAAGCATGCCGGTCAGGTTGCGATTTCAGGAGTTGTTGGTGGCGGAGGTGTCGCGACGGACGTAACGGCGATCGCGCATTTCGTACTCGCCGCTGAGGACGCGGGCGACGGCTTCGGGGTAGGCGATGTGCTCAACCGCGAGGATGCGGGCGGAGAGCGTTTCGGGGGTGTCTGCGTCCTCGACCGGCACGGTGCGCTGGAGGATGATGACGCCGTGGTCCACGCGTTCGTCGACGAAGTGTACGGTGCAGCCTGCGACTTTTGCGCCGTAGTGGAGGGCTTGGCCCTGGGCGTCGAGCCCCGGGAAGGACGGAAGCAGGGATGGGTGCATGTTCAGGATGCGATCGGGGAAGCTCTGAATGAAGGTGGGCGTGAGGATGCGCATGTAGCCGGCGAGTAGGACGAGGTCGACCCTGTACTGCCGGAGCAGAGCGACCATCTCGGCGTCATGTTCCGGGCGTTTTCGGCCGGTCGAGGGGACCGCGTGAGAGGGGATGCCGAGCTCGGCCGCGATGGCGAGGCCGGGAGCGTCGGGGACGTTGGAGAGGACGATGGCGATCTCGGCGGCTGGGATTTGGCCCTCGCGCACGGCGTGAGCGATGCTGAGGAAGTTTGAGCCGCGACCGGAGAGAAGAACACCTAAGCGACGCATGGGTTAGCCTCGGTCCCCATTTTAGGTCGGTTTCCTTGGGGCTTCGCCCCAGGCTGTTATGTTCGGGCCTTTCAGCCCCGAAGGACTGGGGGCTACGCTTATCGGAGACCGGTTCCAGGAAAGGTCTGAGTAGGTGCTCGCAAGCGTTTGCTCGCCCGAGAGGAAAGCAGATTCCCTTGAGGAATGACAACAAAAAGGGCAAGGGCAAGGCAGCAACGGCAACGGTCTTTAACGAGATCACATCAAGTCACTTACGGTCGCTTAAATGGCTTTGAGATTGCCGTTCCAGTTACTCGTCTATAAGGCTGCCGCGTGCTGTTCAGATCATGGCTGTCTTTCGATATCCGTACACCCGCGACCATAGTACTAGAATAGACTGGCGACATAATTGTCAACATGACACTTGTTCCTGGCCTTAGTTCATTTTAGAGTACCAGGCTCGTTTCGGCATCCACTAAGAGTCGCTACGGCTGGGCCGGGTAAGGCGATGCGTTTCTCATGCATCTCTGCTAAAAACACCTCAAGAGTATAACAATCGTTTTCTTTCTCTTCTATCGCGGGTGGAGACGACGTTAGCACATGAATAGGCAGAACTATGACCGTGCGGCCTCTGTTACCTATCTTAATTCCTAGCCCTTTCTTTTCCCGACAAGACCACTCTTGTGTTCTTAACACCTCTATGTGTAGTCCGCCAATCGATTGATGGCTCGCAGGCAGGACGACTGGGATACCCGAGCCTGAACTTATCACTGCTCCACATCCATCGACTACTTTACTTACCGGCAGAATGCCACTCATGTCGTACGGCGTAACATCGGCCTGCACACCGAAATTCAATGGATTAAATAGGTACAGGGTGCTCGTGTAGGTGTCGCTCTCTAAGAAGAGGGGAGCAGTCATCGGCATGGGAGCGTTCTAGTGACTACGTGCTGCGCATGCTTTTTGGTCGCGCGGCTAGTTGAACTTACGACCAGGCTGGAAGAGACTGCGACGCCAATCAGCGCTGCGGAGATCCGGCTCATAGTCATCCTCTTCAGGTTACGAGATCGCGTCTGGGAACCCTACCGGGTGATGTCGAAAGTTGCAAGCAAATTTATGGCGACAACCGGGTTAGTCCGGCCAGGTCCGCATCGATAGGAGCTGTCGTGTTAACGAAGACAATGCTTGAAATCGCTCTATGTGCAGACTTCGCGCTCCAGCGCACCGGCCGAGGCAAGCCGCTTTATCTGCCGTAGCCGCGGTCTTGATCTTTCCACCCTCGGCTGGGCTCGATTTTCTCGTTGGCGCTCTCGCAACCATTGGGATCCTTCGCTTCGCTCAGGGTTACGGCGGTGAAACAGGCAACGGCAGAGGCAACTGCAGATTCCCTTCGGGAATGACAACAAGAAAGGCGACAGCAAAGGCAAGAGCAACGGCAACGGCAACTACAGGGGTCCTTCGCTTCGCTCAGGATGACGGCGGTGAAACAAGCAACGGCAAGGGCAACTGCAGATTCCCTTCGGGAATGACAACAAGAGAGGCGACAGCAAAGGCAAGAGCAACGGCAACAACGGCAACTTGATCAGACTTTCCGTGGGTGCGGGAGTGTTTCTGTCGCGCTGCTATGCTCAGCGGATGCGATCTTTCATGCTCTTTGTTGGGGCGCTCTCGGCTTTGGGGACGATGGCTGCCGGGCAGGCTCGGGACCAGAAGCAGGCAGCTCCGGCAACGCCTCTGACCGTGAAGGCGATCAATAGCCCGACGGACGGGACGCCGCCGCGGGGTGCGGTCTGGAGTCCGGATGGGCGGTTGCTGACGTTTGTGGTGGCGGAGAGCTCGCGTGGGATGCCGGTGGGCAAAGCTGGCGACATTGTGCAGGTGGAGGTGGCGACCGGCAGGGCGAGCGTGCTGGTGACGGCGGCACAGATGGATGCGCTTGGGACCAAGGAGGTGAATGAGAAGGATCGCGACCATCGCGCGCGGTACGGGATGGCGTCGTACCTGTGGTCGGGCGATTCGAAGTACCTGTTGCTGGATAAGGGTGGGTTGCTCTGGTTGTGGGATCTGGGGAAGGCGACCGGGGCGCTGGTGGTCGACACGAGGTCGGGTTCGGGCGAGGATCCGAAGTTTTCTCCCGACGGCAGGTCGGTCTCGTATCTGCGTGATCACAACTTGTATGTTCACCCGGTGAACGCGGGCGGCGGTGGGGAGGTCGCGCTAACGACGACACCGGCCGCCGGTGCGGACGCGGGCGCGATCCTGAACGGCGAAGTGGACTGGGTCTACCTGGAGGAGCTGGACGTCCGAACGAATTATGCCTGGTCGCCGGATTCGAGTGCGATCGCCTACGTGCAGATGGACGAGCGGAAGGTGCCGCAGTATCCCATCGAGGATTTCTTGCCGACGCATGCCACGGTGGACTGGCAGCGGTATCCGCAGCCGGGCGATCCGAACCCTGGGGTGCGGGTTGGTGTCGCGGCGGCGACGGGTGGAGCGACGACCTGGATTGATGTGCCGATCAGCATGGGCAACGACTACATTCCGCGCTTTGGGTGGATTGATCGCGACACGGTGTGGGTTGAGGTGCTGCGACGCGATCAGAAGCGGATGGACGTGTACCTGGCGGATCGCCGGACGGGAGCTTCGCACCTGCTGTACACGGAGACCGATCCGAAGTATCTGGACATGAACTACGACGTGGATTTCCTGCCGCACGGGCAGTTTCTGCGGAGGAGTTGGCGTGACGGACATACGCATTTGTATCTGTATGGGTTCGACGCCGGGCACCCACTCGCGGCCGAGGCGAAGCTGGTTCGTCAGCTGACGCAGGGCGACTTTGAGGTGGAGACGGTGAGTGTGCCGCAGGGTCCCGGTGGGGTGGATCAGGTGTACTTCACTTCAAATGAGGGATCGCCGCTTGAGACGAACCTATGGGTGGAGAAGCTGGATGGCTCCGGTAAACGGCGTTTGACGGCGGGCGACGGCTGGCATGGAGTGAACGTTTCGCCGGATGGACGGAGTTTTGCGGACGAGGCGAGTGCGCTTTTGACGCCGCCGACGCTGCGACTCTGCCGGACGCAGGCCGAAGGACAATGTACCCAGCTATGGAAGTCAGCGGCGGTGGCCGAGGCGGCGGGAACGAGCACGCGCATGGTGACGTTGAAGGCTGCCGACGGTGTGACGACGCTCTACGGTGTGCTGACCCTGCCTGTGGGCGGCGGCAGACGCACGGCGCCTCTAATTCTGAATCCATACGGCGGACCGCTGCCGACGGCCGGTGTCGCCGATCGCTGGCGTGGCGCGGGGCTCCGGTTCAATCAGCTCCTGGCGCAGCATGGATTTGCGGTGCTGACGGTCGACAACCGCGGTTCGGGTGGTCGCGGGCGCGACTTTCAGCAGGCGGCTTACCGGAACTTCGGGCCTGTTCAGTTTTCCGATCAGATCGCGGCGCTCGACCAGACGCTGGCGGCGAATGAGCAGCTTGATCCCGATCGGGTCGGCTGGTGGGGATGGAGTTGGGGAGGGAACTTTACGCTGTATGCGATGACGCATACGGGCCGGATTCGGGCGGGGGTCGCGGTGGCTCCGGGGAACACGGACCAGCGCAATTACGACTCGGTGTATGTGGAGCGGTACCTTGGGCAGCCGGCGGCCGAGCCGGAGGTGTATCGGGCGGCGAATACCAATGACGTGGCCGCGAAGTTGAAGGGGCGAGTTCTGATTGCGCAGGGGACGGGGGACGACAACGTGCACATGGAGAATGCCTTGCAATTTGTGCAGGCGCTGATCACGGCGGAGATCCCATACGATCTGCAGATGTTTCCGCGGCTGACGCACTCGTTGGCTGGGACGCATGCACGGAATGAGCTGTACGAGCGGATTGTGTTTCAGTTTGAGACTTATTTGAAGCCGTAGAATTCGGCGGTCGCGACCTTGCTGGGGAAGAATAGGTCGGTGGTCAACCGCGTGGTCAACCGTGTCCAGACGGAGTACATCTTTCGTATAGTTGTGAAGTCTCGACTCGACTGTCTAACAGTTTGGGTGGCGTAGACAGGGATCTTCAGCTAGTCTATGTCCAAAACGCCCGAACAACTCGCGAGAGAAGAGATCGATCAGCTTCTTTCGCTTGCCGACTGGGTGCTGCAGGATAAGGAAGAGTTCGACCGGAACGCCGCCGAGGGGATTGCGGTTCGCGAGTTTGCGCTGCCAAACGGCGAGTGTGATTACCTGCTCTTTGTGGCTGGTAAAGCGGCTGGGACCATTGAGGCAAAGAAAGCTGGATCGACGCTCAGCGGCGTCGAGGTACAGTCGGCAAAGTACATCGCCAAGCTTCCAGAGCATCTGGCGCGCTGGTCGGAGCAGCTCGTCTTTCACTATGAATCAACCGGCGCTGAGACGTTCTTCTGCGACCGGCGCGATCCGCAGGCGCGCTCCCGGGCGATCTTCGCGTTTCACACCCCAGCAACCCTCCACGCCTGGCTCAGGGACGACCAGACATTGCGGTCGAGACTCCGGCATATGCCGACGCTGGATGCCGCCGGGCTGCGGGATTGCCAGGTGAGCGCAATCCAGGGACTGGACGCTTCGCTTGCACTTGATAAGCCACGTGCCCTCATCCAGATGGCTACCGGCGCCGGGAAGACATTCACAGCCTGCACCTTTAGCTGGCGCCTGCTGAAGTTTGCGAAAGCCAAACGCATTCTCTTCCTGGTCGACCGGACCAACCTGGGCAGGCAAACGCTCAAGGAGTATCAGGAGTACGATCCACCGGGCTCCGGGCGCAAGTTCACCGAAACCTACATCACCCAACATCTGCACAGCAACCGGATCAACCCGGATGCCAAGGTCGTCATCACCACCATTCAGCGCCTGTACGCGATGCTGCAGGGACGCGAACTCGACGAGTCCGCCGAGGAGACCTCCGCCTTCGAGACCTGGACGACCGACGATGGTGATTTGAAATCGGTCTCCTACAATCCTGCCCTGCCAATTGAGCACTTCGATTTCATCGTCACCGACGAGTGCCACCGGTCGATCTACGGTGTCTGGCGTCAGGTGCTGGACTACTTCGACGCCCACCTGATAGGCCTCACTGCCACGCCTACCGCGCACACCCTCGGATTCTTTAAGCAAAATCTTGTCGCGGAGTACCCGTTAGAGCAGTCGATCGCGGACACCGTCAATGTGGGCTTTGAGATCTACAGCATCCGGACCGAGGTGGGTGAACAGGGCGGCACGGTCGACTCCGGATACCACGTCCCCGTGCGCGACCGCCGCACACGCGCGATTCGCTACCGCCAGTTGGACGAAGACCTGCCGTACACGAGCAAGCAGGTCGACCGCGCGGTCACCGTTCCCAGCCAGATCCGCACCGTGCTGCAGCGCTTCCGCGATGTGCTTTTTACCGAGCTGTTTCCCGGCCGCACCGGCGAATGGGTGCCCAAGACCCTGATCTTTGCCAAGGACGACAACCATGCCGAGGAGATCGTCCGCATCGTGCGCGAGGTGTTCGAGCGGGGCAATGAGTTTGCCAGGAAGATTACCTACCGCACCTCCGAGGACACGGAGGCGCTCATCAAGGGCTTCCGCATCGACCCGTTTCCGCGCATTGCGGTCACGGTGGACATGATTGCGACCGGCACTGACATCAAGCCGGTTGAATGCCTCATCTTCATGCGCAATGTGAAGTCCGAGGGCTACTTCGAGCAGATGAAGGGTCGCGGCGTCCGCACCGTGTCCGACGCCGAGCTGCAGCGGGTGACGCCGGACGCGCAGACCAAGACGCGCTTCGTCATCATCGACGCGGTTGGCGTCACGGAGAGCAAAAAAACCATTTCGCAGCCGCTCGAACGCAAGCGGAACGTCCCGTTCGACAAGCTGATCGAGCAGATTGCCCAGGGCCGGCGCGACTTCGATGGCATTTCCAGCCTTGCCGGGCGGCTGGCTGCGCTGGACCGGCAGATGGACGAGGAGGACAGGCAAAGGATCGCGGCACTGGGTGTTCCGGGCGGCGCCTCGCTCAGCGAGCTCTCCGGTGCGCTGCTGCATGCGATCAGCCCGGACGTGATCGACGCTGAGGTGATTGCGCGGCACGGCAGCCTCCAAGCGGCGACGGACGCGCAGGTCGATGCGGTTGAAGAAGAGTTGAAGGATCGGGCATGCCGGCCGATCGACAATGCTCCGCTGCGCACGCTCATCAAGGTCATCAAGCAGAAAGCCGACATCGTGATCGATGAAGGCACGATCGACCAGGTCACGTCAGCCGGGTACGACCTGAAGCAGGCGGAGCTGCGCACCACGAGCTTCCGGGAGTTCATCGAGACGCACAAGGATGAGCTGCTGGCGCTCGAGATCCTCTACAGCAAGCCGTACCCGAAGCGGCGGCTGACCTACCAGAGCATTCAGGAGCTCGCGCAACGGCTCACCGACCCGCCCCACCACCTGACCACCGCCGACGTGTGGCAGGCCTATCGCCGGCTGGAGTCGTCGCTGGTGCGCGGCACACCGGCGGACAAGGTGCTGACCGAGATCATCTCGCTGGTGCGCTTCGCCACGGGGCAAGCTGAGATACTGGAGCCCTACGCCGGCCGCGTAACCCAGCTGTTCAATCTTTGGATCGGCCGCCAACTCAACGCTGGCCGCACCTTTACCGAGGATCAGATGCTCTGGCTTGAAGCCATCCGCGACTACCTGGCCGTGAACGTCGAGATCGCCCCTGCGGACCTGGTGCGGGATAACCCGTTCAGCGGCTGGGGCGGCGTGGTGGCGGCGCGGCAGGTGTTTGGGGCGGAGTTGAATGGCTTGCTGGATGAGCTGAGTGAGGTGTTGGCGGCTTGAGCGAGGAATTCAGCCTACCTCCATCATGGTGCGAAACTTCCATAGCCGCACTGGCCACCTTGGTCAGGGGCGTGTCTTATGTAAAGGAAGAAGCCCGTACAGCTTCAGCACCAGGCCATACGTTGTTACTTCGGGCAAACAACATCGGAGCAGGTCTTAGCTTTGATGAGGTGTACTACGTACCTGACCGCTTCGTGTCGGATGAGCAACTACTGCGGGACGGAGACGTCGTTATCGCGATGTCCAGCGGAAGCAAGAGCATCGTTGGGAAGGCTGCTCTTGCGACTTCAGTGCCTCGTTCTTCGTTCGGAGCTTTCTGCGGGGTGGTTCGACCGATCCACCTGGTAGATTTCCGATATTTTGGCTACTACTTCCAGACTAAGTCCTACCGTCAAGGTGTCTCTCAGGTGTCGAAGGGCACTGGCATAAACAACCTCAAAGCCGAGCACATCCTTGATCGCTCACTCCCACTACCGCCAAAGGCAGAGCAAGCGCGGATAGTGTCAAAGATCGACGAACTCTTCAGCAGGATTGATGAGGGGGAGCGGGCGCTGGAGCGGGTGCGGAAGCTGGTGAAGCGGTATCGGCAGTCGGTGTTGAAGGCGGCGGTGACGGGCGAGCTGACGCGAGAGTGGCGGGAGCAGCACGCAGGCAAACTGGAGTCTGGCGAAGCTCTGCTCACCCGCATCCTCGAAGCCCGTCGTCAAGCCTGGGAACAATCCGAACTCGCCAAGCGAATAACGAAGGGCGTCAGACCCCCCGATTGCGATTGGAAAAGGAGATACAAAGAGCCGTCAGCACCCAAAACTGAGTGCTTACCTGAGCTGCCGGTCGGTTGGATTTGGAGTTCGCTAGGACAGCTGCTCGTGCACATCGAGGCAGGAAAGAGCTTCGTATGCGATGAGCGGCCCCCGACCGGGGAGGAATATGGTGTCGTGAAGGTGAGTGCTGTTACATGGGGCATCTACGACGAAAGCGAGTCGAAGACAATTACTGACCCCAAACGGGTGAATAAGCAATACCTGATCAAGCGTGGAGACTTCCTTTTCAGCAGAGCAAACACGCTTGAATTAGTCGGAGCTTGCGTTATCGTCCAAGCGACGGAATCGAGGTTGCTCTTGAGCGACAAGATACTTCGCTTCGTGTTCGCGGTTGACCTAAGACGCTGGGTGGATACCGTATTGAAGTCTCACTTTGGAAGAAGACAAATAGAGGACCTTTCGAGTGGGAATCAGCACTCAATGAGGAACATTGGCCAAGGGAGGATACGAGATATCGCCATACCTCTTCCCCCTCCGCTGGAGGTTATAGAAATCACGAAGCGGGTAGCAAGCATGGGCGAACACGGAAGCGGTCTGATCGAGTCGATTGTCGCTGAAGAGCGCAGAAGTACTCGATGGAAGCAGTCCATCCTCAAAGCCGCTTTCGCAGGACAACTCGTTCCGCAAGACCCGACCGACGAACCCGCCTCCGCCCTGCTGGAGCGCATCGCGGCGGAGCGGGTTGCCGCGCCCAAGCGTACGTCAGGCGAGCAGGCGGGCGCGAAGAAAAGAAGGATGTGAGCCAAAGCATGAACGGTGTCGATTACAGCAGTCTCGTCTCCAAGGTCTGGAGCTATGCGCATGTGCTGCGCGACCAAGGCATCAGCTATGGCGACTACGTCGAGCAGATCACCTTCCTCCTCTTCCTCAAGATGGACCAGGAGCGCACCGAGCTGCTGGGCGACGCGTCCATCATCCCAGCGCAGTGGCGCTGGGAAAAGCTCGGCTCGCTGGCCGGCGACGATCTGGAACTTCAGTACCGCCACACGCTTGAGAACCTGGCCAAGGAGAAGGGCCTGATCGGCACCATCTTTCGCAAGGCGCAGAACAAGCTGACGGACCCGGCGAAGCTGAAGCGCGTGGTCTCGCTGATTGATGCGGAGACGTGGATCGGCATCGGCGTGGACGTGAAGGGCGAGATCTACGAGGGTTTGCTTGAAAAGAACGCGGGCGAGGTGAAGTCCGGCGCCGGCCAGTACTTCACGCCGCGACCGCTGATCAACGCCATCGTCGACGTGATGGCTCCGCGTATCGACGAGACGGTGCATGATCCGGCGTGCGGCACGGGCGGCTTCCTGCTCTCCGCGTACGACCACATGAAGGGGCAGTCGCGCGACCGGGAGCAGCAACGCAGGTTGCGGGAGAAGAGCCTGAGCGGCGTCGACATTGTGGATGAGGTGGTGCGGCTGTGCGGGATGAACCTGTATCTGCACGGCATCGGCAACGGGGAGAGCCCCATCCGCTCGGGAGACGCACTGGCGAACGAACCGGACGAACGTTACGACGTGATCCTGACCAATCCGCCGTTTGGCCGCAAGTCCAGCTATCGGGTGATTGGTGACGACGGCGTGGTCGATACCGAACGCGAGGACTACCAGCGTGATGACTTCAAGTTCACCACCTCCAACAAGCAGCTGAACTTTCTGCAGCACGTTATGACGATCATGGACAACCGCGGGCGCGCCGCCGTGGTGCTGCCGGACAATGTGCTGTTTGAGGCAGGCAGCGCAGGGGAGGGCATCCGCAAACGGCTGCTGATGCAGTTCGACTTTCACACGCTGATGCGTCTGCCGACCGGCATCTTTTATAAGCCGGGCGTGAAGGCCAATGTGCTGTTCTTCGATCAACGACCGTCGCGTTCGGACGGGAAGCCGAACTCGGAGGCGCTGTGGATCTACGACTTTCGCACGAATCGCCATTTTACCCTGCGCAAGAACACGCTCAAGGCGTCTGACCTGGACGACTTTCGGACCTCGTATGCCTCCGGGAACAGGACGAAGCGCGAGGAGACGGAGTGTTTCAAGCGGTTTGCTGTTGACGATCTGCTGAAGCGGGACAAGCTAAACCTAGACATCTTGTGGCTGAAGGATGACAGCCTGGACGATATCGACAGCCTGCCGCCGCCGGATGAGATCGCCGCGGAGATCGTCGAGAACCTGCAGGCGGCATTGGAGCAGTTTGCGGCGGTGGCTGAAGCCCTGGGATCGAAGGTCTCGGCTGAAGAAACGGCGTGAGCCGGCTGGTTGTTCACAGAAGCACGTTTACTATTTCTAGTCTGCCAGCTCAGCTTGCTCGGTAGCTGGTTGTGGGGTAAAGGGCAGGGAACCAGCGCTCCACTACTCTTTGACGAAAGCCGAGTCGTAGCCTGGCGACATGGCTTGGCGAAATGAGTAAGCTTGCATCCAGGAGCTTGGAACAACTGTTCTTGCCATGCGTTCTTTGTATCCGGTGAGTGCAGGAGCATGGCCGCGCTCAACTTCAGTTTAGGATGCCAGTATGCGGATTATGGGGAAGTTGCTGAATGCGGGTCTAGCGGTGTTGCCTACTGTGCTACACGCGCAAGTGTCCTCGACTGACGACATTACGGAACTCCTGAAGCTGCAGGGTTCGCAAACTCCTCTCGTCATGCGGGCCGCGTGCAGTGCCGTCACCCTCCAGCATGAAGAGAGCGACATCCCCAACAAGATGCAGCTGCACGACTTTGTCGGCGCACAAGCATCTGCGAAAGTAACCGCAGCTCATCTTGCCACCTGTGCACTCCGTACACAACAGCCTTTACCTGTTGCTTCGCTCCACGTTGGCGAAGCTCTGACCTACCAATTTCTAGCTGGCAACACTGTCGGCGATGGTGTCGTCACGCCTCAGGATCAGCAGGCTAAAACGAACGCGCTTACGTTCCTCCGCTTCGCTCAAGCAAATGGACTGGACGCTGCGGAGCCCTTTCTTGCGAAGCTGAACAACGGAGGCCGGCAATCGATTGCTCAACCGGACGGCGCAGCAGGAACGATGACGGCTAGAGCTGCCGTCGAGGCTTTTCAAAGCAATGGAGTGGGATTCGACCTGAAATACGCGAGCAAGACATTGAGCGTTAGAGGGCCAGTTCGTGTCGTCGCTGCTGTTGGAAATAAAGCGTCTGTAACCCTGACCGGCATTGAGCGTGGGGACTCTGACAAGCAAAGGCTTAGCGACGAAATCTCCTGCGACGTCGATGATCCTACGACTGTCGCAACTCTGTCTCCTAAGCAGGTGGTAAGCGTGACAGGTACGTACAACAAGCAGTTGAGCCATGGAGTAGGCCGAATCGTCCTTACATTGTGTCGCGTCGAAGGCCACTAGCGATGTGTTTCGCCAGCACGTTCAGTTCCTGGGGCAGCCTAGTAATGGCTACTCCTACGCCACATCTCTTTTCAGAGCTTTAGATTGTAGCGGGTGTGCTTCCGTTCTCCTGCACTCGTGAGAGCGTCCAGCTCTATCAGCTCCCTGAGATCCCTGGTTGCGGTTGCTGAGGAAGCGCCCGTGATGATGCCGTACTTGCCAGCACTCATCCCACCTGCAAAGCCCTTCGACCCTTCTTTCAGCATTCGCAAGAGCGCCTTCAGCTGGCGGTCGTTCAGCTTGCCTCGCAGACGGTCCAAGAATTTGGTCTTTTGGATCAGGAATTCGACGGTGGCCGTAGTGTCCTGTTGAGCGGCGAGAGCAACCTCCGCGAACCACACCAGCCAGTCGCACACGTCGTTCTGTTTGTTTGCCGCTTCCAAAGCCTCATAGTAGCTCCGATGACGGGCGTGTATGCCCTGTGCCAAGCCGATGAAGATCGGGTTACCTAATCCCTGCACTAGAGCCTTCTCAGCTAGCGCTCGGCCGATTCTTCCATTGCCATCCTCAAAGGGATGAATGGATTCGAAGTACAGGTGGGCGATCCCGGCACGGGTAAGAGGCGGGAGCGGCTCCACACCTTCCGGTCTAGTTTGATCAAACCAAGCAAGGAAACGAACCATCTCGCTGCTTACAACGGTTGAAGGGGGCGCCTCGAAATGCACCTTGGGGGCGTACGCGGCCCCTGAGACAACCTGCATCGGTTCCTGGCTCGTCCGGAAGCCGGCTACCGTCCGTACGTCAGGTCTGCCGGCCATCACCATGCGATGCCATGCGAAGAGCACGTCTGTCGTGAGTGGCTCATGGATAGTGCTGTACAGCGTCACCATCAACTCAGAAATCCCTTGTTCCCTTGGAGCGATGTTCTGGGTGTCCGCAGTCAAGCCGAGCTGTCTCTGAATAGAGGACTGCACGCTGGCTCTGTTCAGCATCTCGCCTTCGATCTCGGAAGTAGTGAGAGCCTCTTCGCTCATCGACTCGACCCGGACTTCGTTCCAGTCAACCTCTTTCAGGTGCTTGGCCATGCCGAGGAGAATGCCGCCTGCCAGCAGGAACTCGTCTTCGTAACGCGCCAAAGCGTCGCGATCCCAGGTGAAATGCGGCCAATCAGGTTGCTGCCAGTTCCACGTCATGATGGATAGAAAGCTGCCCTATCCATCATGGTATCTGAAAATATGATCGATAGACGGAGGGAGCTGGCTAAAAGTATTCCAAGTTCCTTTACAGTCGGGGGTCGACGGGTTCACTCTCGAGAGCCAGAACTCCAAAGACGCATTCGTGTGTGAAGCGTAGCGGATCTCTGCGTACGAAACGCTCCAACGATTCCATCCCGAGCGCGAACTCCCGGCTAGCGAGTGAACGCTTGCCTCCGACGTTTCTGGATCGTAGCCGTTCCAGGTTTTCCGGTAGCAGGTACTCGGGCCCGTAGATGATGCGCAGGTACTCGGCCCCGCGACATTTGATGGCTGGCTGCGTCGTCCCCCGGCGTCCTTCCGCGATGAAGTTGAGCGGTTTCACCACCATTCCCTCGCGTCCCTGGGCAGTCATTGCGGTCCACCAGTCAGTCGCAGCGGAGCAGCTCTGCTCATCCTGGACGTGGACCAGCTTGAACGGCGTGGTAATGAGGAGTTCCTCATCCGATGCGCAAAGCTTGGCGATCATGTCCATGTGCCAGGTATGCGGCTTATCGCCGTGGACTACTCCCTCGTTAGCTAGAAGGTGAAAAGGTGCGAGCTTCAGGTCTTCGAGTGAGTTGACCGTCCAGCAGTACTGGCGGTAAGCGCGAACATAGCGGCCTACTGCTTCAGCACGATTCCGGGTACGGTCTGCCAGTTCGCCAGACCTTCCAAACGCTGCATGGCATGGGCCAAGATCTCCTGCTCGGCTGCCAGCCCATGGACGCCGGCATTACCCACCGGCGCATACTGATCGCGCAAGAGTTCCTGAGCTTTGTCGGACCACGGCATCAGTTCGCAGTCCAGGCACATCCAGTCAGTCCCAAGCTCTTGCCAAAGACCTGCACGCTCTGCGGCCTGCGATAAGCGGTTGAGAAATCGCTGTTCAAGCGCCTCATCGGAGAAGAAGCGCCGTCCCGTTCGGGTGTAGACGATCCCCATCGTGGGCTTCACAACACCAAAGCGCGCTTGCGAGACAGAATCTTCTCGACACAGGACGACGACTGCCCGAGAACCCATGTGCTTCTGCTCGCAGATGACCGTTGCGATGCCTTCCTTGCGGTAGAACGCGAACGCCTCGTCGGGATGCTCCAGGAAATCCGGATGTTTGCTTGTCTCGGTCGGCGACATGGTGGGTGGAAGATAGATCAGCCATTTGGGATCCACGGCAAAGCGACTCATCACCTCAAGCGCGGCAATGGCATTTTCCTCGCGAATTGTGATCTTCGGCTTCAGTCGTGTATCGATAAGGCGCTTCCCGATCACATCCGCCAAGTCCAGAACGTCGTCCTGCGCATGTTGTGGTGAGCGCTCCGCTTCCGACCCTGACGCCAGAGTCGCAGGCATAAAGGGGCGTGCAGGCTCGTAGTACGTGCGATGGGCCGTGACTGAGACGGTCTCCCGCTCCGGGTAGCGCAGTGCCGTCAGATGTCCGCCAAAGACGCACCCGGTGTCGAGGTTTAGGGTGTTGTTCAGCCAAAGCGGCTCGGGCACGGGCGTGTGACCGTAGACGACGAGCGTTTTGCCACGATAGTCGGCCGCCCAGTTGTAGCGAACAGGCAGCCCGAACTCGTCTGTCTCGCCCGTAGTCTCACCAAACAAAGCGAACTCCCGCACAGCGCCGGAGCCTCGGCCGTGCATGGACTCTTTGAGACCGGCGTGTGCGATCACCAACTTGCCATCATCGAAGACGTAGTGGCTCACCAATCCATCCAGGAAGCTGGCGATACCCGTGCGAAAGTCGGAAGGCTCCTTTTCCAGAGCTTCGATGGTCTCCGCGAGTCCATGTGTCCGCTTCACCTCCTTACCTCTGAGCGCACGGACGAGCTTCATATCGTGATTGCCAGGAACGCAGAACGCCTGACCCGTTCGAACCATGCCTGAGACGAGCCGCAGAACCTTCACGACATCCGGTCCGCGATCGACGAGATCTCCAACAAAGGCAAGCTTGCGACCTTGCGGGGCGGAGACAACGTACTCGTCGCCCTGGGGCTCTACGGCATAGCCCAGCTTGATCATCAGTTCGACCAGTTCGTCGAAACAGCCGTGCACATCACCGATGATGTCGAAGGGCCCATGCTCCGTTTTGCGGTTGTTCCAGAGCGGCTGGCGTTCGATGGTCGCGGCTTCGACCTCCTCGGGCGAAGACAGCTTGAAGACGTACCGGATTCCCTCCCGTTCCAGCCCTCGAAGCGATTTCCGGAGCTGCTGGGACTGGTTGTGGATGACGTGAGGACCAAACTGCCGATCTGGGCGACTGACGTTGCGGTCCTGGCAGAGTCGTTCCGGTAGGTCGAAGACGATGGCGATCGCGAAGAGGTGGTACTCCTTCGCCAAAGCGATCAGCGATTTGCGAGCTTCCGGCTGCACGTTCGTGGCGTCGACAACGGTGAGGCGGCCGCGCGCGAGACGTTTCCGCACGATTGCGTGGAGCAAGTCGAACGCATCGCCAGTTGCCGACTGGTCATTCTCGTCGTCAGAAACGAGCGATCGGCAGAAATCCGAGGACACAACCTCTGTTCGCAGAAAGTGCCGGCGTCCGAAGGTGGACTTGCCGGAACCGGACGGACCAATGAGAAGCACCAGTGCAAGCTCAGGAATACCTATCTTCACGCTGCGACTCCTTTCTAGCGAAGACTGCCATCTGTGTCGGCGCTCCGTGCTCAGGTTCTTCGGGGCCTACCGGTTCGATCCGGAAGATGTAACTGAAGCGGCTGGCGACCTCTGCCGCCCAGTGCGCAAACTGTGCGCGGGTCCACTCAAAGCGATGGTCGCTGTGTCGGAACTCACCGGCTGGAAGCGTGCCGAAGACCTTGTTGTACTCCGCATTGGGCGTAGTCAGCACGATGTGCTGCGGGCGGGCGAACTCGAAGAGATTGCGCTCGAAGGTGGCGAGTCGGGGAGGGTCTAGATGCTCGATCACTTCGACGACCGCCGCCGCATCAAAACCGGTCAAGCGTTGGTCTCGATAGGTGAGGGATCCCTGTACCAGCTCGATGCGCGCTCGCTGTCGCTCGGGCAGTTCGTCAAGCCTCAACCGCTCCTTCGCGAGTTCGAGCGAGCGCCAGGACACATCCATGCCGAGGATCGTCGCAAATTGGTGATCTGCCAGCACCAGCCGCAAGAGCTTTCCCTCTCCACACCCAAGGTCGAGAACGCGCTTGGCTCCTGTGCTCTTCAGAGCCCCGAGAACAGTCTGGAGGCGTGCCTCGTGCATGCTGGGTCTGTGCTCTGCAGGTGCCGCACTCTGTTCCGTGACAGGTTCATCGGCCAGCAAGCGATCGAGCGCCTCACGTGTAAGGCTCTGCTGACGCTTGAGGTACCGGGACACGATTAACTCCTTCGCCGGATGCGCTGCTAACCACCCCTCGCCACGCCGTAGCAGCTTCTCGATCTCGTCGTCTGAGACCAGTAGTGCTTCTCGTTGTCGAGCACCGGAATGAGCACGTATAGGTGCGTTAGCAGGTCCTGAAGTCGAGCGCTTCCTGAAATCGTCAGGGAGACATACGGGGATGCTCCCCACGCGGGAAACTGATCGTCAAGAGTCGAGCCCTTGACCTGAACCTCGTAGCCGAGCGGTTCGAAGAGTTGGCGCACCAGTTCCGCCCCTCCGCGAGCTGCAATGACGGGCAGGTGGGCCTCTAGTGGAATCTTCTTTTCGGCCAGCTCCGGTTTCTCCTTGCTGCGTCCGCTCATGGCGGTGGTGAAGAGGCGACCCATCGCAACGCTCAGGAAAGAGTTCGCCGCGTATGGCCGATCGTTTACATACTGATCCAACTGCCCGCCTTCGGCCGCCGGTCCTCGCCCCCGGACGAGAGCTACGGGGTCGATCTCGACCAATAAAGCGACCGTGCAAAGCGACGGACTCGCATCCGGGTAGAAGAGGTGTGCCCTGCCAAATGAGAGCTCTTCCGTCTGAACACGGGCGGGGTTCTTGTGAAGCAAATACCCAAGGTCGGTGGCGGGTTCGTAAGCTGTTGAGATGGTGAGGAGCATTCTCTGTCCAGTTAGCTTGGCTCGCTCCAAGTTTGCCGGCTTTGATTTGCTGGTTGAATCGCGCAGCTGCGCTGCGGAGGTCTCCTTTTGGAACCGCTCCTACTTGCCGATGCAGAAGGTGGAGAAGATCTGTTGCAGGATTTCTTCGGTGGTGGTCTGGCCTGTGAGGGTGTCGAGGTGGTTGAGGGCTTGACGGAGGTCGAGGAGGATTACTTCGTGCGGCAGGCCTGCTGGGATCTCGGATTTGACTTGCTTCAGGATTTTGAGTGCGGAGGTGATGGTGTCGTGCTGACGGAGGTTGGTGACCAGGCCTGATTCGGCGGGGATCTCTTGCGCTGTGATGAGGGCGACGATGGCGGCGCGGAGATCTCCGAGGCCATGGCCGGAGAGAGCGGAGACTTTGATGACCGGAGTGGGGGTGAGGCTTGCCTGATCCAGGGCCGGAGGGCGGTTGGCTCCTTGGACGGGATCTATTTGGACGGGATCTATTTGGACAGGATCCATTTGGACTAGATCCATTTTGTTGCAGGCGATCAGGAGAGGGCGGTCGCGCAGATTATCGAGGAGATCCGTGATTTCGGGAGGAACGGCTTCGGTGGCGTCGATGACCAGGAGGACGACGTCGGCGTCGGCGAGGACCTCTCGTGTCTTTGCGATGCCGATCGCTTCTGCTTCGTCGGTTGCGGTGCGGAGGCCTGCGGTGTCGATGAGCCGGACGGGGATGCCGTCGAGGGCTAGCTCGTCCATGACGAGGTCTCGCGTTGTGCCGGGTGCGGCTGTGACGATGGCGCGCTGTCGCTGCAGGAGAGCGTTGAAGAGCGAGGACTTTCCTGCGTTTGGACGACCGACGATGGCGAGGGAGAAGCCGTCGCGCAGGATTTGGCCGAAGCTGTAGGTCTGCTCGAGGGCGGCGAGGGGATGGCAGATGTCTGCGAGAGATTGACGGATCTGGTGTGCGGAGAGGAGGTCGATGTCGTCTTCGGCGAAGTCGATGCCGGCTTCCATGGTGGCGATGAGTTCGATCAGTTGTTGTTTGACGGGGCGGATGGATCGGGACAGAGCTCCCTCGAGTTGACTGGCGGCGACGCGCGCCTGGCGGAGGGTGCTTGCCTGGATGAGATCGTGGACGGCTTCGGCCTCGACGAGGTCGAGGCGACCGTTGAGGAAGGCGCGTTGGGTGAACTCTCCGGGTTCGGCGAGTCGGGCGCCGAGGCTGACGGTGGATCGCACGACGTGCGCGAGGATGACGGGCGAGCCGTGGGTGGCGATCTCGACGACATCTTCGGCGGTGTAGGAGTGGGGGGCGGCGAAGAAGGTGACGATGGCCTCGTCGAGGGGGGCGCCGGTCTCGGGATCGAGCACGTGGGCGAAGCGGGCCTTTGCATGGGTGGGGGGCGGATCGATAGGGACGAGGGAAAGAGCGATGGGGAGAGCACGGCTGCCGGAGAGCCGGACGATGCCGATGCCGCCACGGCCAGGAGGCGTGGAGATGGCTACGATCGTGTCTATTGGATCTTCCGGATCCACCGGAGATGTCGGAGATGTTGTGGGCACGTTTTCTTTGGGTAGAGCTCGTTGGGTCAAAGCACCTCGATCTGGAGAGAGGCCGGAGCTTCCGGTGTTGTTCTCTCCGTCTGATGGACAGGATAGAGCAGGCTGGTATGGCGGCGTCGCCAGGCCAGCTTGGGACAGAGGCGCGGTCCGCTTGGCCCGTACGCGGCGTAAGATGGGGCTGTGGCGGCGTACTTTTCCGAGGCGGGTCTGCGGTTTTTGCGGGCGTTGAAGCGCAACAACGACCGTGAGTGGTTTGGCGAGCACAAGGGAGTTTACGAAGCGGAGGTGAAGGCGCCGATGCTGGAGATCGTTGCGCGCGTGAATGAATTTCTGCTTGACTTTGCGCCGGAGCATGTTCGGCCACCGCACAAGGCGGTGATGCGGATCTATCGCGATATCCGGTTTAGCAAAGATAAGCGGCCGTATAAGACTCACGCGTCGGCGTGGTGGGCGAGAGATGGTCTGGAGAAGACGTCAGGGGGCGGATTTTACCTCGAAGTGAGTGGGGACGCGGTGACGATCGCAGCGGGTGTGTATATGCCTGAGCGGACGCAGCTGCTGGCGATACGACAGCACATTGCGGCGCACCACGAAGATCTCCGAGCGCTGCTGGCGGAGCCTGAGCTCTCATCGAGGTTCGGGATGTTCGAGGGCGCGGCTTTGAAGCGGTCGCCCAAGGGTTTTGAGCATTGCACCGACGCGATGGACCTGCTGCGATGCACGCAATGGGGTGTGAGCGCGACGGCTCCGACGACGATGGCGAAGCGGGCGGAGCTTGCAGAGGAGGTTGGCGAAGCGTTTCGCAAGGCGGCTCCGGTGGTGGCGTTTCTGAATGCGCCGTTGCTCCCGAGAGTGGCGCGAAAGGCTCTTTTTTAGAGGCGATGCGACTCAAAGCCTGATGAATACTGGTAAAAACCGGGAAAAGCCTCAAAAAGCCCAGTAAACCCAGCAAATCTAGTTGACAATGCTTTGTAAAAGGCTGAAGGTGAAGGCGGCGGTGTTGCTCCAGGGATGCGTTTTGACTGAAAGTGCGAAGCGTTTTAGGTTGTGCTTCGTACCTAAAGTGGAGACGAGATCGAGCGATCACACACCCAGAGCAGGATATTTGAACTTCAAGGAGAGTTACGATGGCAAAGGGCATGACAAAGACTGCGTTGATTCGCGCGATGGCAGAGAAACTTGAGTTGACCACGAAGCAGTCGGCGGGGTACTTGCAGCTGCTTGCGGACACGGCAGTGCGCGAGACGAAGAAGAATGGGGAGTTCACCATTCCTGGGATCGGCAAACTTGTAAAGGCCGAACGGAAGGCACGCGTAGGACGCAATCCGCAGACGGGAGAAGCGATCAAGATCAAGGCGAAGACCGTGGCGAAGTTTCGTATATCGAAGGCCGCCAAGGACGCGATTGCCCCAGTGAAAAAGTAGATTGTTCGCGGCGGTTGAGAGTTTGTAGAGATGCATCGAGCATGGCTCGTCGCCCACCTTGCTGAAGGCGACGGGCCATTGCTGATTCAGGGTGAATGAAGGTTTTTTAGGGCGTTGGCCAGATCGCTTGTACGACGAGGGACGCTCCGAAGGCGACGAGGACGGCCTGGAGCAGCAGGTCGGCGTTGTACCGGGAGCCGAGAGTGGCGAAGGCGAGGGCGACGCCCCAGAAGTAGAGTTGTTGGAGAGATGACCTGCCCCAAGAACCTGCTTCGCGTTTCGGGGACGTGTATGGTTTGAGCTTCGGTAAGAACCGGCTGACTTCCCGCGTGTAATCGAGGTAGATCTGCCCGAATTTGGCGGTCAGGAAGGCTTCCTCGTCGGCGATGAGCACGCTATGCAAAAGGACAACGACAACGATGCTGAAGATAGCGCCGGAGGGCGTCATGAGGAGTGCGAGCGCGACGGTGTGCAACAGGGTTCCCGCGTATAACGGATTTCGCAGATGGGCGTAGAGCCCTGTGGTCACCAGAGATTTGGCCTGCATGCTGGAGCCGAGGACGGTGCCTGGAGCGACGTGCGCTCCAGCCCAGGTGCGGAGCAGGGCAGCCCCGATGGCGGCGGTTGTAGCGAGTGCCAGAAGAGCGATGATCGCAGAGTGAAAGGCCATCCGGCCTGTACTACTTGCTTGTTGGGCTAGGAGTAACCAGACGCGTTGGCGGGATAGATGGAGTGCAAAATCCCACGGCGCCCAGAAGGCGAGGACGTAGATTGCGAGCAGAATCCAGAGTCGAAGCTGAAATAGTTTGCGCAGAAGATGTGATCCTTGGCGGGAGGCGACTATGCGGTATTTATGTAACCGCAACTGTTACATGTTAGAGCTATTGAGAGCCGGCGGCCTGTTCGTTGAACGCTTTCAGGAGCGTATCGAAGTCCTCGAGGCTGGCGTATTCGATGACGACGCGACCCTTACCGTTGCGGTCGGTAATCCGGACCTTGAGGCCTAGGGTCTGTTGCAGCTTCTGCTCTGCATCGCGAACGTTCGCGTCCTGGGCGGCGGCGGCTCGAATGGTTTGCTTGCCGGAGTCCATATCTGGCTGGAGGAGGTTTTTGACGAGGGCTTCCGTCTGCCGGACCGACATCCCTTGAGCTACTACCTTTTCTGCTACCGAGGCGACTTGATCTGAAGTGGGAAGCGATAAGAGAGCTCGGGCGTGGCCGAAGGAGAGTTCGCCGCCCTCCACGCTGTTCTGGACGGCTTCGGGGAGGCGCAGTAGGCGAAGAAAGTTCGCGATGCTCGTACGATCCTTGCCTGTCCTTTGGGCGACCTCGTCCTGAGTCAGTTTGAAGCTGGTACTGAGTCTTTGAAAAGCGCGGGCTTGCTCCATTGGGTTTAGGTCCGCTCGTTGCAGGTTTTCGACGATGGTCATCTCGAGCGTTTGCTCGTCGGAGACTTTGCGGATGATTGCTGGCAGGGTCTGCTTTCCTGCTTTTATGGATGCGAGGAATCTACGTTCGCCCGTAATCAGCTGATATCGACCAGATGATAGCGGACGAACCACCACTGGCTGGACGACACCGCTGGCCGCGATAGAGCTGGCTAGTTCGTCGAGGGCCTCCTCATCAAAGCGGGTTCTTGTCTGGAAGGGATTCTTTTCGATGGACTCAATCGGGATTTCGAGCGGCTCTCCAAGTGTGGCAGCGGGCAACTCAGGGTCTTTGGGGCGGATGAGAGCATCCAAGCCGCGCCCGAGGGCCTTGCGCTTGGGATCGGGAGTTGCTTCTGGCATCGGGTCTCCTCTTATCTGAAGTCTGAGCTGGTCGTTGTATGTGGTTTAGAGGGGCACGGGAGCTTCGCGTGCGGACTGAGTTTTACGGCTGGGTCGCGTCGTCTTATTTCGTTCCAGGAGTTCGGTCGCGAGTTCCTGAAATGCGATGGCTCCACGGGAGCGCGGATCGTACACGCTGATGGGCTTGCCGTGGCTGGGGGCTTCGGCTAAGCGGATACTGCGTGGGATGGTGGTTTTGAAGAGCTTCGGGCCGAAGAAGCTTTGTAGGTTTTGGGCTACTTGCTGAGCGAGATTGGTTCGGTCGTCGTACATCGTGAGCAGTACGCCTTCTAGGGAGAGCTGGGGATTAAGGGACTGTGAGACGCGGTCCAGGGTGTTCATAAGTTCGGAGATACCTTCGAGTGCGAAGTATTCGGCTTGGACGGGTACGAGCAGCGTGTCTGCCGCGGTTAGGACGTTGAGCGTGAGTAGATCGAGTGCCGGTGGGCAATCCAGGATAAGGAAGGAGTAGGTACTTCGGAGGGTTTCAAGCGCGATTTTGAGTCGATACTCGCGGTTTTCCATGGACACGAGGTCGAGATTGGCGCCAATGAGGTCCTTGCCGGCTGGGATAAGGCTGAGATTCGGAACTTCGGTTTCCAGCACGGCCGAGGGTGCGTCGGTACGTCCGAGGATTAGATCGTAGACATTGGGCTGCGTCAGTTTCGATATGCTAAGACCGCTGGTGGTATTTCCCTGAGGGTCGCAGTCGACAAGGAGTGTGGGGATGTTCTTTTGTGCGAGGGCTGCGGAGAGGTTGATCGCTGTAGTTGTTTTGCCTACGCCGCCTTTTTGGTTCACGATTGCAATTATTTTGCAGTTGGGTGATTTGGCGTGAGGTGGCGCTGGTGCCGACATGATTCGAGGGTAGCTTGAGATTCTGCTGCACGCAATGTTGGTGATGCTGTTCCACGTGGAACATCTCAGGCCAATTCTGATGTAGGCACGAAGTGCGGAATTGGCCGAGCGTCTGGTTCCACGTGGAACATTCACATTGCATGGTCAGATTCTCGACTGAGAATCACGAGCGATTGATGAAGACGGGTTGGCACCGGAAGTACCTTCGCGTGATAGGCAGGTGTCTGCTGGAGCTCTGGGGCCAACCTGGCCGAGGTTAGGATCGCGATCAGTGTTGGACGGAGTTTCAGGGCGACGCTAATGGCGTCTGTCATGTGGTCGACAGCGCGCATCGTTATCGCAACCGGGGCTTGAGCAGGCCACAACTCAACGCGGTTTGGCCAGACCTCGCACTTTACGCCCAGAACACGGATGACCTCCCGTAAGAAGCTGACCTTTTTGTGTTGAGACTCGGCCAGCGTAACCGGCCACTGAGGGCAAAACAGCTTCGCAGGTAGACCTGGGAGTCCGGCACCGGAGCCGAAATCCAGGATGCCAGCTACATCGATCACCTGAGAGGCGATGTGCTGGGCCATAAATAGGCTTTCGCCGAAGTGTCTTCGGACCATTTCCTCTGGATCGGTGATGGATGTAAGGTTTGTGCGTCCATTCCAACGAATCAGGAGGTCTAGATACACCGCGAGCTGTTCGAAGAGAAGGTCGGTCGGAAGGCAACTACTCCCGACGGCAGCGTGGGAGTTTTGCATGAACGGCGCGAGCAATGTTCTGATCTGTAACGGGGTGAGCGGGGGTTTACCGGCCGGCATCGGTGCTCACTGATGATGCTTCGCGGATGGGGAGCCACCTTGGAGCTGCGCCGCGTTCTGGACTAGACGACGGAAGAGCGCCCTCGATTCAGGGCTTGCCTCGAAGGAACGCTCGGGGTGCCACTGGACGGCGAGCACGAGCCGGTCTTGCGAAACAGAGTTCCTTGCGTTGAGCTCGATGGCTTCTGGAATCCGGTCTTCCGTGCTCCAGGCGGTAATTCGGAGATTCTTGCCCACTGTATCGATTGCTTGATGGTGGCTCGAGTTTACGATGAAGCGTGGAGCTGACCTTTCCGTCGATGTTGGCGCGCAGATCGACCCCAATTCTGAACCCTGCTCTACATCTACGGCGTGCGCTACGGGCACGGATGGACCCGCGCTGTGATCTACCGGTCCCTCGGCAATGTGTTGAATCAGGGTGCCGCCATAGTGGACGTTAATGGACTGCATCCCGTAGCAGATACCTAGAACCGGCACGTCTCGCAGATGGGCGTGGTTCAGGATCGCCGAATCGATATTTTCCCGGAAGGGGTCTGGAACCGCAGCACCGTGAGGAGTCTGACCATATCGCGCCGGGTCTACGTCGGCTGGACTTCCTGGAAGGACGAAGCCGGCACAGGTTGCAAGTACGGCGGAGAGACTTGGGCGATCCTGCGTGAGTAAGATCTCGACGGGAGATCCGCCAGATCTGGCCACTGCTTCCGCATACGTGGACCAATACAGATCGTTGTAAACGAGATCGTTGGATGTTGGCGTGGGTATGCCGATACGCGGCATCACTGGGCGAGCTCTTTCGCCTGGGCGGTCGTGACGGACGCCGGCACTTGTTCGGTGTAGGCCATGTAGGTTGTTGAAATCGTATTGCGGACCTCCGCGGTGAGATCTTCTGCGGCGTTTGCGGACTTACCTGCTGTGGAGATCGGCTTGCCGACGACTAGAAGCAGTGGACGCGGCTGGAGGTGGTACGTGTGCATGGGCAGCAACTCATATGTCCCGATGAGGGTAAGTGGGATTAGGGGTACCTGGGCCTTGATCGCCAGGAAGGCACAACCGGGGAGGAAGTCCTGCGGGAGGCCGTCCGGGGATCGACCGCCTTCGGGAAAGATCATGAGGGGCATTCCGGATTTTAGACTCTCGATCCCGCGGCTAAGACTCGCGATGGCCAGCCTTTTGCTGCTCTGGTCGACAGGGAGCTGGCCTGACCGGCGTAGGTGCCAGCCGATAAAGGGGATCTTCCATAACGAGCGCTTGGCCAGGATTCTGAACTGAAATGGAAGTTTCGCGAAGAGGGTGGGGGTGTCCATGTAGCTGAGGTGATTGGAGGCGTAGACGGCGGCACCGAATGTGGGTAGGTTTTCCGATCCGACCACCCGGACGGGAGAGAGGCTGATTCGCAGGAGAGTTTTTGCCCAGATACGTGCAATTCGATGCTGCTGCTGTCCGTTCTGGTCCCAGAGCGAGCAGGTAAGCGAGATTACGCCGAAGATGGTGGTGGAGACGAGAATTAACGGGGTGAGTACGAGGTAGGTGAGCCAACGGGCAGCTGTGGACGCTTGTTTTGGCTGCTCGGGAGGGGACGCTTGCGAGACAATTTCGCTCACGCGGACTCCGTTAATAGCTGGCGGATGGAGCCGATCAGGTACACGGAGCCGGTTACGACGATGAGGCCGTGTGCCGGCGTGACCTGGAGTGCCAGTGTGAAGGCCTCAGCGACGGTGGGGGCTTGTAGCGCGGGAATGTCGAGCGTTTCGGCGGCTCCGATCAGGTCCTGGAGGTTTGTAGCCCGGGGGCTATCGATCGGAGCAAAGATGATGTGATCCGACGCTCGGTCGGGCTGCGATCGGTCGAAGAGCGGGAAGAGGATCTGGGTCATCTCTCGAAGATCTTTGTCTTGCAAACAGGAGAACAGGAGAGTGCGCGGCCGGGACGGGGACTCCTGGGCGATCGCAGCGCGGAGGGTCCAGGCGCCTGCGGGATTGTGGGCTACGTCGAGCAGCACGTCTGGATGGCCTGACTTGCGCACCAACTCAAGGCGTCCTGGCCAGTGTGTGGCGCGGATTCCATGTTCTATAGACGTGTTGGAGATATTGTAACCGTGTCTGTTACGTAATTCATCGGCGGCTGTGATTGCAAGAGCAAGATTCCGCCGCTGATGGTGTCCTGTCAAGGGAGAGTCGACGTGGAGAGACGTGCCATTCAGGGTAAGGAGGTACTGGTTGCGGTCAGGGGTGATCTCGGAGGTTGGCGGAGACACGGGCTGATCTGAACGGGTGGGCGTGCCTGGTATTTCGGCCGGTCGGCCGTGGTTTGACGGCAGACAGGCGGCTGCGTTGACGGCTCGCAGGTCTGGGATGGTCGCGGCAATCTCGCCGATTATCCGGTTCGCTTCAGGATGTTGTGGAAGTGTGATGAGAGTGCCTTGTGGGCGAAGGATTCCGGCCTTCTCGCGGGTGATTTCCGCAATGGTGTGGCCGAGGTAATCCTGATGATCGAGCGAGATATCGGTGATGACCGAGAGGATCGGATCGACGATGTTGGTCGCGTCGAGCCGACCGCCGAGACCAACTTCGAGGATGGCGATCTCGGTCTTTTGTTCCGCGAAATAGAGGAAGGCGACCGCGGTGAGCATTTCAAAGAAGCTGGGGTGGTGAGGCAGGATGGCGTCTCTGGTCAAGATGTCAGCGGCATCGTCGACTTTGAAGTAGAGGCGCGCGAAGTCGTGGTCCGGTATGAGGCTTAGAGGCAGCTGACCGCTTTCCGGCGATGGCTGGAGGCTCGTCTGGGTACTTATTTGAATGCGTTCGTTGACGCGGACCAGGTGAGGCGAGGTGTACAGACCTGTCCGGTAGCCTGCCGCGGCGAGGATACTTGCGAGTGTTGCCGCGGTTGAGCCTTTCCCGTTGGTGCCGGCGATCAGGACGGACTGAAAGGCGATCTGAGGATCTCCGAGTGCCTTCGCGAGTGCTCGCATGTGGGCGAGGTCGAACTTTCGGCGTCCCGTATCGGCTTGCGTTGGCGACAACTCGTGGCCAAGAGCGTAGAGGTGATCGATCGCAGAGGAGTAAGACATCGCTGTATTCATTTTAGGCGAGCCGTCTATCTTGTGTCGGGCGGAGCGAGGTCGGCGGTAAGTACCTCGAAGGTGTTAGTAGAAATGCTGAAGGGACACTAGAAGAAAGGGCTGATTGTGCCGATAGAAGGAATACGCTGATCGATTGTCGAGTTTGGACAAGCGAGCGGCGGACACTACGACCTGAGGGCTACGACTCTCGGGCTTATCGAGGAGGATGTATGCATGCTGTGCTGGCGGTTTCATTCGGTCTGATCGCTGTGGCTCCCTTTATTGGGCGCTGGAGAGCAAACGTCTGGTTACAGGCGCGTACGCCTGTTCGAGAGGCGATGGCGCCCAACAATGTCATCGAGATTGCGTAGTTCTAACAGCTGAAAAGACAGGGGCCGCGTCCAACCAGACGCGGCCCTTGTTATTGAAGCTTTGGATTTGGGAGCGTTAGACGCGAGGTCGCCCGCCCCTTTGTTTGGGGCTGGCGAGCTTGTGGGTGCGCTGGTTGCACTTCGGTGAGTTTGGTTAGATTTAGCCGCGATGGTCGAGACGGTGGCGGGTCGGCACTCTTCGGATTCCGGAGAGTCCGCCGAGGAGAGCCGCTGCGGAGAACTGCGCGGGTCCTAGCCACTCCGGGACGTTGAAGGCGATCTCTGGATGTGCGGCCGGGGATCGGTCTGTGGTGTGATGGCTGGCGAGCGCGGCGTCGATGCGACGTCGCATGTTGTCGCGTTCGGAGGCGACTGGGCGCTCCCAGTAGAGACGAAAGCCCTGATCGCAGACGGTGCAGTAGATATCCTGGCGATCTTCTGATTTTCTAACTAGAACCTGCATTGGTTTCCTGTCATCGGGGATTGGTGTTCTTCCCGCTAACGAGACGATAAGTCCTTTTGACGCCTGCACATATACACCGAAGGTAGTAGACGGATGTGCCGATGGCGGAGATTGATGGGGGGATGCTTTCCGTTGCGATTGGGTACCGATGAAACGAAGGCAAGTGGACAATTTATCGATTCCATCTCTTACCAACCGAAGACTCTTCGCCCGCGTGCTCTTTCCCCGCGGTCCATTAGAGCCGTTTCCTTTGGCATATAGCGATCGACGGCGTTTTGTGCCAGGGCATCGTCGAAATACACCAGCGGCTCAGCAATTAGCACACGGTATTCGGGCGGAGCTCCCTGGATCGCAGCAATGATCAGAGGTATTGATTGTTTGTCTTGAATCTGAGCCAAACCTTTTGCTGCCATAACGACGATCAGGTAATTGTGGGACCGGAGAGCTCGCCGCAGAAGCGGGATCCCACGCGGGTCGCCTGTCTCGCCCAAGAGCATCACTTTACCGGGAAGATCAAACAGTGCAGAGTTAATCGCCGTGCTCGTGTCGACCTGATGTGCCTGTATCCACGCCTTGAATTCCGGAGAGAGTTGCCGACCCGTTGCTTTCCCTTGGGAGTCGTGGAAGGGGTCGGGCAAGTCGCTGTATACCGCCAGCGTTACCTGCTGGAGCAGAAAGTTCCAATATGTGTTGTCCTTGTCTCCGAGCCGAACCAAACCATCGACGATCTTCATCTTAGTGCTGAGGTCTGTTGTGTGCGCAAACTGGGCTCTAAGTGCTGGGATAGCCTGTGTCGCCTTGGACTTCGCAAGGATTTCAACACCTCTGGCGCTGACATCGCCCGATTTTGCTTCTGCGATTGCGCGATCGAGTTCGTTGGGTGTGTTCTGCGTCGTCTGCCCATGGATTGCAAAAGGTAGAAGCGTACTTCCAAGGGTAAGGCACAGAACGTTGCGCAGGATCAGACGGCGGATGTCAGGCCAGTTCGACACTCTTGCATTCATGCTTCCTCTATCTGTTTCGACGAGTCATTGAGTGCTATTTTGCATCAACGACATCCCGGAAGGCAGACCGGCAAAGCCGACGGGTTTACCCTGCCGGATTTCGTGATTGGAGAGGCAAACGGATATGCTGGGGAGGTGAGCGATGAACAGATATCGGTGCAGTTGCCCGACGGTTCCGTGCGTCGGGTACCCAGGGGTACGACGCCGCTTGAGATAGCGACGAGCATTTCGCCCCGGCTGGCGGCGGCGGTGGTTGTGGCGCGCATCCGGCCGCTTGCGGAGCGCGCTGATGAGGCGTCAGGAGCGATGGATACGGCTGAAAGTGAAGAGGGCATGTACGGTGACGCGCAGAGGGGAGCGCGACTGGTGGATCTATCGGCGCCTCTCGAGGAAGATGTGGCGCTGGAACTGCTGAAGGAGACGGAGGAAGCGGCGTTGAAGGTGCTGCGTCACTCCTCTGCGCACGTGATGGCGACTGCGATTCTTGAGCTTTATCCCGAGACCAAGCTTGGGCACGGGCCGGCGACTGAGCAGGGATTTTTCTATGATGTGTATCGCGAGCTGCCGTTTACCGAAACGGACTTAGCAGCGATCGAGCGAAGGATGGCGGAGGTGGTGGCGCGCAACGAACCCTTTGTGCGAGAGGAGGAGCCGCGGGAGAAGGGTCTTGCCGATTATAAGCAGCAGGGCGAGTTCATGAAGGTGCACTTTATTGAGCGGTTTACCGAGCCCGGGCAGGAGATTTCGCTGTATCGGAATGGAGATTTCACGGATTTTTGTCGAGGTCCGCATGTGCCCTCGACGGGACGTGTGAAGGCTTTCAAGGTGACGAGTGTTGCGGGCGCGTACTGGCTGGGGGACGAGAAGAATCAGCAGCTTCAGAGGATCTACGGGACGGCGTTTTTCACGGCGAAGGATCTGGAGGCACATTTCCGGCGTCTGGAAGAGATCAAGGCGCGGGACCACCGTGTGCTTGGCAAGCAGATGGACCTGTTTTCGATTGAGGACGTGGCGGGCGCGGGCCTGATTTTCTGGCATCCGAAGGGTGGCCTGATCCGGAAGTCGATGGAAGACTGGATGCGCGAAGAATGTATCCGTCGCGGTTACGATATGGTTTACACGCCGCACATTATGCGACGCGAGCTTTGGAAGACCAGCGGGCATGAAGGTTTTTACGGGCAGAATATGTATCCGCCGATGGAGCTTGACGACGCGGAGTACCGTTTGAAGCCGATGAATTGTCCGGGGCATATTTTGATCTACAAGAGCCGTCCGCGGAGCTACCGGGAACTTCCGATTCGGTATGCGGAGTTGGGCAATGTGTATCGGTATGAGCGGTCGGGGACGATGCACGGGTTGTTGCGAGTTCGCGGGTTCACGCAGGACGATGCGCATATCTTCTGCACGCCGGAGCAGATTGAAGATGAGGTGGTGGGGTGCATCGATTTTGCACGAAGCGTCTTGGAGACATTTGGTTTTGCGGACTTCAAGGTTGAGTTATCCACCTGGGATCCGAAGGACGCGAAGAGCTACACGGGAAGCGCAGAGAACTGGGAGCTCGCGATTGGATCGCTTCGGAGCGCGCTGGACCGCCGCGGGATTCCGTATCGCACGATTGCCGGCGAAGCGGCGTTTTATGGGCCGAAGATCGACATCAAGCTGGTGGACGTGCTGGGGCGATTGTGGCAGCTGTCGACCGTGCAGTTCGACTTCAATCTGCCGGAACGGTTCGATCTGGAGTACACGGGCGAGGATGGCGGGAAGCATCGGCCGGTGATGGTGCATCGTGCGCTGTTTGGATCGGTTGAGCGATTTTTTGGGGTGTTGATCGAGCATTATGCGGGGGCTTTCCCGATGTGGCTGGCACCTGTGCAGATTGGGATTGTGCCGATCTCCGAAAAGCATGTTGAGTACGCGGAACGGGTGAAATTGCGTTTGCAGGAGGCGGGTTTGCGCGCTGAGGTGAATTCGCGGAACGAGAAGATGAATGCGAAGATTCGCGAGTTCACGCTCGAGAAGGTCCCGTTCGTTCTTGTGGTGGGAGACAAGGAGATGGCGACGGAGGCGGTGAGTGTACGGACGCGCGGCAAGGGCGACGAGGGAAGCGTATCGATGGAGGGGTTTCTGGAGCGAGCGACGGGGCTGGTTGAGACGCACGCGATGGGGCTATGACGGAGATCTTCACGCTGCGGGATGAGATTGCGGTGCGGGCTCCGATCGAGCGGTGTTTTCTGCTTTCGACCAGCGTCGAGATTGTCGAAAAGGAGTTGGGGATGCGGCCGGTCGGTGGGCGAACGAGCGGTCTGGTGAGGGGGGGCGACACGATCTTGTGGAAGGGATGGCAGCTCGGCCTGCCGCAGTTTCATCAGTCTTTGATCTCAGCTTACGAGCCGTACTGCTTCTTTCAGGACACGATGCTGAAAGGTCGGTTCAAGAGCTTTCAGCACGATCATCGGTTTGAAGATCGCGAAGACGACACAGTTCTGTTGCGGGACGAGCTGCGGTTTTCCTTGGCTTTCGGCGTTGCTGGGCGGATGTTTGCCCGATCGGTGATGGCGCCGCATATTGCTGGACTGTTGCAGCGGCGCTTCTGTTTGCTGAAGGAGATCGCGGAAGGTGAAGCTTGGCGGGGGTATCTTTCGGACTCTGGACCTGTGCTCGGCTGAGGAACGCGGTGTTCGATCTGTATTTTCGCCAGCTCCGTTCTGGGCTGCTGTTCTGGCCGCGGCTCCGCATCTATCCTCTTTGAGGATTGGCGCTGAAAGCGAGGACCACGGATGAAAGCGGTTATGTTGCACAAGTATGGCGGACCGGACGAGCTGAAGTTTGAGGAGGTCTCGGATCCGCAGGTTGGACCGAGCGACGTACTGGTGCGCCTTGCGGCCACCAGCGTAAATCCAGTGGATTACAAGCTCCGCAGCGGATCTCTCAAGGAGAGAATGCCCCTTACTCTGCCTGCGATCCTTGGGCACGATGTTTCGGGTGTTGTTGAGCGGTTGGGTGTGGGTGCGACCGGGTACTCGCCTGGCGATGCTGTGCTCGCGCTGGCCACAAAGACGTATGCGGAGCTGGTTGTGGTACCGGCCAAGGATCTTGCGATGGTCCCGGCCGGCCTGGATGCTATCGCGGCGGCAGCACTTCCTTTGGTGACGCTCACGGGCGAGCAGCTGATTTCACGAGGGGCAAAGGTCGGAAAGGGGGAAAGAATCCTGATTGCGGGCGCGGTCGGCGGGGTGGGCCGGTCGGCGGTGCTGGCGGCCAGGAAGGCTGGAGCGTGGGTGATTGCGGGCGTTCGGCGGAAGCAGATGGAAGAGGCGCAGAGTTTGGGTGCGGATGAGGTGGTTGCGCTCGGTGACGGATCGTCGATGACCAAGCTTGCTGACCTGGATGCGGTTGCAGATACGGTCGGGCGAACCACGGCTGAGTTTCTGCTGGGCAAGGTGCGTCCTGGTGGCGTCTTTGCCTCTGTGCTTGGGCCACCTGCGAATGCGGCTGCGTATCCGAAGGTACGTATAGAAGGTGTGCAGGCTCAACCGGACAGCCGGATGCTGCGTATACTCGCCGAAGATGTTTTGGCTGGGCGATTGACGATTCCAGTCGACCGTGTGCTTCCTCTGACTGAGGCAGGCGCGGGCCAAGCTGCTGCTGAGAAGGGTGGCATCGGAAAGGTGCTGCTGCGCGCATAGGTCGAGCGATTCTGGTGGAGACTGTACGACTGACGACGATGATCAACGCACCGGTGGAGCGCTGCTTTCGGCTCGCAATCAGTGTTGACGTAGAGCTTCGCGCTGCCGGCAAGGCGGCCCGGGTGGAGCGCGGCCTCAGCTCAGGTCTGCTGCGTCCGGGGGACGAGGTGAGCTATCGCGGCCTGCAGGTGGGCCGGCGGTATACGATTCTGGTCGATGAGTGGAGGCCGTACACGTATTTCAGAGATGTGCGACTGGATGGGGCTTTTGTGCGGTTCGAGCACAAGCACCACTTTACGACGATGGACGACGGTACGTGGATGCGGGAGGAGATCCGGTTTGCTCTTGGATTTTCCTTGTTGCGGAAGGGGCGAGAGCGGCTCGTCCGTAAGCGCGTTGTGAGGTTTCTGGCGGCTCGGGGAGCGATGATCAAGCAAGCGGCCGAGAGCGATGGGTGGAGGGAGTTTTTAGAGGGTCAGCCGGAGATCGATCTGAAGCCGAAGATGCGGTGATGCCATTGGACCGGCATGCGGAGGTGAATCTGGCCGGTCTTCGCGGGCTGGCGGCGCCGATCAGGATCTGGGTCGAAAGCGGTCGCGTATCTTGGCGGCTCTGAGATCTGTTCTCGGCGGAGCTTGAGCGGGTTTGATGCCTGGCTCAGGGGAAGGCTCAACGCTTGTTGGCTTGTCTGGATAGAGGACGACCCAGCGGCGGGGATGTTCTCCGGAGGAGGAGGTTGGGAGGCCGGAGCCGGCGAGGGTGAGGTGAAGGAGCCGGCGCTCACGGGAGTTCATGGGTGGAAACGCGTAGGGTCGACCGGTGGAGCGGACGGCTTGGATGGCTTGTTCGGCGGCGATCTGGAGTTCTTTTTCGCGGGCTGCCCGAAATCCATTGACGTCGAAGAAGATGCGGTCGCTCGATTCGGGTTCGAGCCGGAGGATGGCTGCGGCGACTTGTTCGATGGCATAGAGAAGTTCGGCGTTTCTCGAGGTCAGGATTGGTGAGTCGGCACCGTGTAGATTTACCCGGAGGAGGGGATTCTGCCCGGCAGGAAAGGCGTCCTGGTCGGGGCAGCTTATCTCGTACTCGAACGACAGACCGGCGTGGGTTCTGAGCGTCTCGAGTAGATCTGAGATTTTAACAACTTCGACGTTGCTCGGGCTCGGGATAGTCAAAGAATGCACCCTCAGCAAGGTACGCTTTAACGCCTTCCCTGGATGGTTGTTCCACGATTGGGTGCGGCGGCGAGTTTGCGGCGGGCGCGGCGGGCGGCGATTTCGCGCATTTCGCGACCGAGGGAGGTACGGTTCATGACGGCTTGCTGGGCGATGCCGATTAGGTTGCCGACCGACCAGTAGAGCGCCAGGCCGGACGCGTAGTTCCACGTCATGTATCCGGAGACGGCCGGCATCATGAAGGCCATCATCTTCTGCTGTTGTGGGTCGACTCCCGGGGAGGGCGTGTAGAACTGCACGAGGAACTGGCTGAGCACCATGACGATGGGCAGGATGTGGTAGGGGTCGGCGGCGGTGAGGTCCGGCAGCCAAGCCCAGTGCGCCTGACGGAGTTCGACGACCTTCGGGAGCATGCCGAAGAAGGCGAAGAGGAGAGGGAGCTGGATGAGCGTCGGGATGCAGCCGCCGAACATATTGACGCCGTTGTCCTTCTGCAGCTGCATGATCTCGGCGTTCATCTCGTTGCGTTTTGGATCGGTAGCCTTGAGACCTTTGTACTTGGCCTTGATAGCGTCCATCTGGGGCTGGATGCGCTGCATCTTGAGGCCGCTCTGCATAGTTTTGATCCGCAAGGGGAGGATGACGAGGTTGATGATGACCGTGAGGATGATGATGGACCAGCCCCAGTTTGGGGCGAGATGGGCGTGAATGAACTGTAGGGCGAGAAAGAGATATTTACCGATGATGCCGAAGAAGCCGAAGTCGAGTAGAGGCGCGAGGGTGACACCGGGGGTAGCGGAGTGGATTGTCTTGAGGATGTTGACGGCTTTAGGGCCGACGTAGATGCCGGTGGACGTGCCGCCCGCGGTGCTGCCGATGGCGGTACCGAGGACGGGTACCTTGATGGTGCTCCCTTTGCTGCTGCCGGACGCCGGGACGCCTTGACCAACGCCGTTTTTGCGGGCGTCCTTGGCGACTTCGAGTTCGTCGTGAAAGAGGGCCAGGGTGGCGGAGCCGGGCTGATCGGGAAGGAAGATGGCGGCGAAGTAGAGGTCGCTGACGCCGGCCCAGTCGAAGGGACCGTTCCGGGTATCACCGCCTGCGACATTTTTTGCGCTGAGGTGTTTTTCCGATCCGTTCTGGCTGAGGTCGACCTGCGCGCCGGTGTAGGCTTGTGCGCTTTCCTGGTCTCCGAAGCCGCCCGGCCAGCTGAGGAGTGCGCGAACCGGTGCGCCGTTCCGAGTGACGTGTATGTCGGCGCGGACGACGTATTTTTCGTCGAAGGAAAAGGTCTTTCGGACTTCGGTGGTTCCGTCGGAGTAGGTGAAGCTCAGGGTTCCGGGCACGGACAGGGTGCCAGTGGCCGAGGGCACATAGAGGGCCTGGCGGAGGCCGGCGGTCAGGCTCGGATCGTAGGTGTAGAGCGAGAGCGGATATCCGAAGTGCTGGGCTGCGTCCCCGTTCACGAGGTCCAGCGGTCCACCCTGGTTATTTTTGAAGTTGGAGTTCGGGGCGTCGGGGCGTCGTTTCAGAATCCAGCTTCTGACCTCTGCGCCGCGGTTCGAAAAGGTGATGCGATAGAGCTCATTTTCGACGACGGTGGTCGCTTCCGCAGCGGCCTGGACGGTGCCGACATTGGTCTGGCCAGGATTGGCGGAGCCTGCGGCGGCGAGCGAGGCGGGCGAGGGCTGCGCGACGTTGGGAGCCGTTTGTACGCTTTGCGTCGCGCTATTTGGAGGCGCCGTCTGTGGATTCCGTTTTGCGCGAAAGTACTGAAGGCCGAAGAAGACGGCGATCATGACGAGCATGATCGTCAGCAGCGAGCTATTGTCCTGTCCGCCTCCGCCTGATTGATTGGGGTTCTTAAACTCTGCCAAGAGACGATTTCCTATCTGGACCTGCGCTTGCGGGTGTCAGCGACTTCCTCTCTCATGGTAAACGGTCCGGTCCGGTGAGGAAGGAGGGACGGGGTCGAAGCCACCTTTCGCGAGGGGGTGACAGCGCAGCAGACGGCGCAGGGCGAGCCAGGATCCTCGAGCTGGACCGAAGCGGGACCAGGCCACATAGGCGTACTCCGAGCAGGTGGGCAGATAGAGGCAGTGGGTTGGACTGAGGGTGTGGAGTACAGGGGAGAGAAGTGCCTTGTAGAGGCTGAGCGCTGTGTGAAGTGGACGGGACCGTGAGGTTGGTGAGAGCGGTCTGGAGCAGTCAGGTCTGGAGCAGTCAGGGCGGGGTGTGGGGCGCTGTGAGGGATCCGTTGCTGCGGCGGGAGCTTTCACCGGCCGGCGGTGAGCACAGCCGGCGCACTGTGACGTTTGCCCTTTGCGGGCGATCGAGCGACTGAGCGGAAGATCGTGGCGATCTCCTGATCGAGGGCAGAGAATTTGAGGTCGTGAACGGACCGGCGCGGATGGAGGATGACGTCGGCGGGGCACTGGTCGAGCAAGGCGATGTTGTTGCGGACCGCGGCTCGCAGGCGACGTTTGATTCGGTTGCGATGGACCGCGTTTCCGAGGACCTTGCCGACGGTGAGACCGACGCGGGGGCCAATGCAGGGTTGTCTGGAAGAGACTTTGGGAGCGGGGATCGAGGAGGGGTCAGCGTCTGGAGAAGATGGGGGCAAGCGGTACCAGAAGAAGTAGCTCATCTCCCGCGCAAACTGTTTGCAAGCTTCTTTGTACACGCGTTGATACTCCGCGTGTTTGCGAAGGCGGAAGGAGTTTGTCTCTTTTTTCATGCTTGCGGGACCTCTGCGCCGACCCAGGGTCGATGAGACCCGTGTTCTCGCGATACACCTGCAGGAGAACCGCTTTAGTCGCGGAAACCGGCGCTGACGGCGATCTTGTGGCGACCTTTTGCTCGGCGACGGCTGAGGACGGCTGCACCGGCCTTGGTCTTCATGCGTGTAAGAAAGCCGTGTGTCTTGGCGCGATGGCGGCGATTTGGTTGAAATGTACGTTTGGGCATGGCTCTGGTCTCTGCTCGTTGGAGCGATCGGGTGAATTCAGCAACAGAGATCCAGTGTAACTGATCGTGCTCTCCGAACCAACTGAAGCGGCGAACTTGTCAGCCGGAGAGCTTTTGCGTGTGCCGCGACGTTGCGAGCGGGTTTTCACAAGGTTTGGTGCAAGTGGCTTTTTCTTAGTTTTTGGCTGGGAAAGCGCCGGCTGTCTCGTGCTACCATCAAACCCGTTTCGCAGCAGCATTCTCCGCGTTCCAACTGATCTTTTTTTGCATAGATCTGTGGTCTATGCTTAGTTTTCGCATCTCTTCAGAGTTGAAGGTGATGGCGAACTCCCGGGCAATTGCAAGTTGGGTTTTAGTCCTTCGCGACTCAAAAGAAGGTTCTATGAACTGCGTCTGTCGGCAGGTCGTTCCCGCAGCAGACATAGACCTTCCGCTGCCCTTTTTTGCCGGTTTTGCAAACAGCTAGAAGAGACAAGGAAGTTCCAAGAAATGTCATTTGTCACGACGACCGACGCTATTCTGAATCCCTGGGTACGGATCCTGGGTGCGCTGGTCAAGAAGATCAATCGCCAGTCGTACGAAACCTGGTTGAAGCCGACGCGGTTTTTGCGGGTGAGTGAAAAGACGCTTTACGTCCGAGTACCCTCTGCGGAGTTTCAGAGAAATATTGAGCGATATGCCGACCTGATTCAGGAAGCTCTAGAGATGCTGAGCCTGGAGCTGGATGCTGTGGTGTTTGAGACGCCGCAGCAGGATCCTGCGGCTCCGCGGGTTCGGGAGCAGGGCGGGTTCGCGCCGTTGCCGAGCCACAGTCCCAACGCGCCGAGGAGCTCTGGCGTGGCCGGAGGTGGGTTGCAGGGATCGCGTGCGACCGCCGCGGCGGTACAAGCGCCCTCGCCGGAACAGTCCCGCTTTGACTGGAACTCCGCGGCACAGCTCAATCCGCGATACCAGTTCGACGCGTTTGTGACTGGGAGCGGAAATCAGTTTGCGATGGCGGCTGCTCAGGCGGTGGCCGAGCGTCCCTCAAAGGCCTACAATCCGCTGTTTCTGTATGGCGGGGTCGGCATGGGCAAGACGCACCTGATGCACGCGATTGGGCACGAGGTGAAGCGGAGGCAGCCGGCAGCGGCGATCAGTTACATCAGCGGCGAGAACTTTACGAACGAGATGATCAACTCGGTTCGATACGACAAAATGATCGGATTTCGGGACAAGTTCCGCACCGTGGATGTTTTGCTGATCGACGATATTCAGTTTCTTGCCGGAAAAGAGCGTACGCAGGAGGAGTTTTTTCATACCTTCAACGCGCTTCATGAACGCGCCAAGCAGATTGTGATTGCGAGCGACCGTCCGCCCAAGGAGCTTGCGAACTTTGAGGATCGTCTCCGATCGCGGTTTGAGTGGGGTCTGATCGCCGACATCCAGCCTCCGGATCTCGAGACCAAGGTGGCGATTCTGCAGAAAAAAGCGGAGAACGAACGGACGCAGCTGCCGACCGAGGTTGCGCTCTTCATCGCGGGCAATGTGCGAACAAACGTCCGTGAGTTGGAGGGTGCGCTTACGACGTTGATCGCGCACTGCAGCCACTATGGCGTGGCATGCTCGCTCGCGGTGGCGCAGCAAGCGCTCAAGCAGTTTATCGACACACAGGTACGGAAGATTTCGATTGAGGCGATCCAGCGCACCGTGGCGGAGCATTTTGCGATGCGGGTTTCGGACCTGAAGCAGAAGAACAATTCCAAGCAGATTGTGGTTCCGCGCCAGATCGCCATGTACCTGGCCAAGCAGCTTACGGAGGCGAGCCTGCCTGAGATTGGGCGGCAGTTTGGCGGAAAGCACCACACCACGGTGATGCATTCGATCGGCAAGATCGATGATCAGCGGCGATCGGACAAGGATCTGAATCGCACGATCAGCAAACTGATGGAGACACTGGGGTAGGTTTTCCGGAGCAGATGACAGAAGAGGCCGGCACGCGATGCCGGCCTTTTTGCGTGTTGTTATCTCGCTTACCTTCGATATTTGGGTAGGCGTCGGCGCCGGTTTAGGAGCGGAGATCGGTCGTGAGGCATGGAGGGGACTCGATCGGATTTCATCTGTGCGCTCGTGTCCGGTGTTGAAAAGCAGACTTCTCGTTCTTGTACAAAGCAGATCACTTAGCGTCCTTTTCCACCTGCTGATCCAAGGCTGTTTTGGACTTCGAAGGTGGCCTGTGGGGGAGTGGATCTGGAACGCGCTGCGGAGGCGACGGTGGCCCGGCTTCCCTCAGCTCGCTGTTAGACGGGGAGGCGATTTGGAAATGAGGACCGGCTGGTAAACCTCAGCGCTTCATGGACGTATGCTCAATATCCACATCTCCACCCAGAACGATGACTTCTGCTTGTATGCCTTTGTTTAACTCTTATGTTTCTAGAAGCAGTACCTGAGGGCGGTATCTGAGTGTTGTCAGGGCCTCGCACACAGGAAAGGGGTTTCCCACAAACTTTCTCCCGCGGAAAAGAGCTTCCAGACCTAGAATCCAGACAGGCGCAGGGAGTACGCGTGCGATGTCGCGGGGCCCTGGATGTTAGAGTTCAGCCTGGACGACCAACCCTGACGGGCGGAGAAGAAAGATAGTGAGCGCAGCCATTCAGAACCCCGAGACGACCACCACGATTGCGCCGACCGGCAACCTTGAGATCAGTGTTTCTCGCGCGGAGCTGCTACGGGAGTTGACGGCAGCGCAGAGCGTGGTGGAACGGAAGACGACGATCCCAATTCTCTCGAACTTCCTTTTTGAAGCGACCGGCGAGGGGGACCAGGGGCGGCTGACGATCACGGCTACCGATCTCGATCAGAGTCTACGGACGAGCTGTGCGGCGAGGGTAAAGAAGCCGGGAGCGTGCACGATTCCGGCTCGTAAGCTCTACGATTACATCAAGCTTTTGCCGGAGGGCGACATCAGCATCAAGCTGATGGATAACCACTGGGTGCAGATCCGGGCGGGCCGATCGAACACCAAGATGGTCGGGATGGCTCGTGCGAATTTTCCTCAGGTGGCCGAGTTTCCGTCGGCGGGAGCTTTCCGAATCTCCGTTTCGTCGCTGAAGAACATGGTTGCAAAGACGATCTTTGCGATTTCGAACGAGGAGAGCCGATACACGCTGAACGGGGCTCTGCTGGTCTTGAAGGCGGAGTCGATGGCGATGGTTGCGACGGACGGGCATCGGCTGGCGCATATCGAAAAGACAGGCGAGTCGATGGAAGGCATTTCGGGTGAGAAGAAGACTTTGATCCCGCGCAAGGCGCTCAGCGAGCTGCAGGGTTTGCTAAGCAATACGGACGCGGAGACGCTTGACTTTGCGGACGACGACCAGACCTTGTTCTTTCGCGTTGGCGGGCGGGTGCTGACCAGCCGCAAGCTGACAGGGCAGTTTCCGAACTATGAAGCTGTGCTGCCGCGGGATAACAACAAGTTCGTGATTGTGCGGAGTGAGGATCTGATCGGTTCGATCCAGCGGGTGGCGCAGTTTGCAGACGAGCGCTCCGGCGCCATCAAGATGCGGCTGGAACAGAATGAGCTGAAGCTGAGTTCTTCGTCGACCGATTCAGGGGAGTCTGAGGACACGATCGAGACACCGTACAACTACGATCCTCTGGTTGTGGGGTTCAATAGCTCGTACCTGATCGAATTTCTTAAGGCGATTGGGAGCACGGGCGAGGTTCGTCTTGAGTTCAAGGATGCGCAGAGCGCGGGGCAGATGGTTCCGGAGAATGGGACCGACGACGTGAAGTACCGGTACATCCTGATGCCGATGCGGATCTGATCAGGGTCGCAGATCGACGATTGTCGCGCCCTGACCTCCCTCGTTGTGAGGTGGCTCGGTCACGCTGATGACGTGAGGGTGTTTGCGCAGGGCATCCCGCAGAACGCGGCGGAGGATGCCCATTCCGGTTCCGTGGACGATGCGGACGCGCGGGAGGCCGGCGAGGAATGCCTGGTCGACGAAGCGCTCCACCTCCGATTCGGCTTCGTCGGAGGTGCGGCCGATGACGTTGATCTCTGACGAGATGTAATCCGGGTCGGAGGTGGTTTGGACGGTGACGCCACCGCGACGGCGTGCGAGGTCGGCGGGTGAGACGGCAGTGACGGGGGTGATTTCGACGACATCTGCCCGACTGGCCCGCATCTTCAGTTGCCCGACGGCGACCTCGATGACTTTGTCGTCGACGACGCGGGTGACTCGGGCTTCGCGTCCGATCGACTTGAGTTTGACCAGATCACCCGGTTGGATGCCGCGCGGCTGCTTTGCTTTGGCGCCGGCGCTGGTCGGGTCGGCTCGGTCGGCGCCGCTGTTATGGGCGACTACCGTGGAGTTGAACTGTTCTGAAAATTCGCGGCGTAGGCGGGCGACGCGTACGGCGGAGTCGCGAGCGATCTTCTGGGCAACGGCTTTGTCGTCGATTGCTTTTACGGTATCGCGAAGCTGGCCTTCAAAGTCGCCGAGGAGGTCGCTAAGTTTTTTCTCAAGCTCGCGCGTTCGCTGCTTTTGCTCGTTTCGGCCTTCGAGTTCGAGGCGGGAGCGCTCGCGGGCGAGCTCCTGCTCACGCCGGCGCAGGCTCTCTCGTTCGGCTGTTGCGGCGGTTAGCTGGTCGTGCAACTGATCGAGGAACGCACCGATGTCGGCCGTTTGGGTGGTGAGCTGGGCTCGTGCGTGGTCGACGATCGCGGGATCCATGCCGAGGCGGGCGGCGATGTTTAGGCCGGCCGAGGCGCCGGGGACACCGAGGCGAAGCTGGTAGGTGGGGGTGAGCGTCTGCTGGTCGAAGCCGACCGCGGCGTTCAGGACGCCGGGGTGATTGGCGGCGTAGACCTTGAGCGAGGTGAGGTGAGTTGTGATGCAACACCACGCGCCGATGTCGAGGAAGCGGCTGGCGATGGCAACGGCGAGGGCGGCACCCTCTTCGGGGTCGGTTGCGGAGCCGAGTTCGTCCAGGAGCACGAGGGAATGCCGGGTGGCTTTGCGGCTGATCGCGTCGACGTTGACGACGTGCGCGGAGAAGCTCGAAAGATTGCGTTCAATCGACTGGGCGTCGCCGATATCGGCGTAGATGCTGTCGAGGAGCGGAAGCTCGGCGCTTGCGGCGGGTACAGGCAGGCCCGCCTGGGCCATGATTGCAAGCAGGCCGAGTGTCTTCAGAGAGACGGTTTTGCCGCCCGTGTTTGGTCCACTGATGATGAGCTGCCGGTCACTTTGCGGGAGAAGGATTGTGAGCGGGACGGGCGAGATCGGAGCGGGGGCGGCGTCAGCTGGTGAAATTTCCCCAGGCTCGGCTGGGTCGGAGGAGGCGGCGTCGAGAGGGGCGTTCCGGAGGTTTCGAGCTTCGGTTCGCATGCGCAGCTCGAGCAGGGGGTGGCGGGCGTCGACGAGGGAGATAAGGTCGCCGAAGGTTGGTCTGACACAGCGGAGATCGTTGGCAAAGCGAGCGCGGGCGTAGTGCGACTCGACCTCGGCCAGGATGGAGGCGCCGATCAGGAGTGCGTCTGCGTTCTGGCCGAGGCCGCGCGTCATGGCGACCAGGATGCGGTGGATTTCGGCTTGCTCCTCGTCGAGGAGACGCACGAGTTCGTTGTTTTGCTCGATGGTCTCGAGTGGCTCGACGAAGACGGTCTGGCCGGAGGAGGAGGAGCCGTGGATCACGCCGGGGACGCGTCTCTTGAACTCCGTTTTGACGGGGATGACGAAGCGCTCGCCGCGGACGGTGATGACGGCGTCCTGTGCTGATCCGGCTTCGCTGAGGTTGCGCAGACTTCGACGGAGGCTCTCTTCGATCGCGCGATGCTGACGTTCGGCGGCGCGGCGGATGCGGCGGAGCTCGGGCGAGGCGTCGTCCGAGAGGGAACCGTCGGGCTCGATCTTTCCGCGCAGGAGGCGAAGGAGGCCGGCGAGATCGTGCGGGAGCAGAGGTTCGGAGAGATCTCGGATGGACGGCCAATGGAAGCGTGGCGCGGCGGGCGAAGCGGGATCGAGCAGATTGCGCCAGGCGGAGACGCGTTCGGCTACCTCGGTGAGGGCGAGGATCTCCAGCGGCTCGAGCGCCGCGCCCTCGATGCGGGCTTCGTCGAGCAGGGAGGTTGGGTCGAAGAGGCCGCGAAAGTCAAAGGATCCACCCGCGGCCAGCATCGCTCGCAGCTCTTCGGTGCGGACGTGCTGCTGTTCCACCCAGGTCTGATCGGAGGAGGGTTCGAGGGCGAGCAGCCAGGCTCGGCCGAGCGGGGAGAAGGTGCGAGCGGCGACGTCGTCGCGGAGCCTCGGCCACTCGAGCGCGACGGCGCTTGTTTCGACGAGCAGACTGGGGATCTCGGGGCGGAGGGGGAAGCTCACTTATTTATGGTACCGGTGTTCCGTACGTGCGATGCAGGGCGAGCTGAAGTTCCCAGGGCGAGCCAGAACTTCGTAGACTGAAGAGATGAGATTTCCTGAGACGCGACTTCGCCGGCTTCGCCGCACCGAGCCGCTGCGTTCCCTGGTGCGGGAGACGCGCCTGCACCCCGGCGCTCTGATCGCGCCTATGTTTCTGTGTCCTGGTGAAGGTGTGCGTCGCGCTATCGGATCGATGCCGGGTGTGTTCAATGTGTCTTTGGACGAGGCGGTCAAGGATGCCGAAGCTTGTGCGGGGCTTGGCATCGGCGGCCTGCTCCTCTTCGGTCTGCCGGTTGAGAAGGATGAGGACGCGACCGGGGCCTGGGACGATCAGGGCATCGTGCAGCAGGCTTTGCGGGCGTTCAAGGCAGATCGCGCCCTCGATGGCCTGGTGCAGATTGCCGATGTTTGCCTGTGTGAGTACACCTCGCATGGGCACTGCGGGGTTGTGCGACGGGACGGCGAGTGCTTCCAGGTGGACAACGACGCGAGTGTTGCGCTTTTGGCGAAGACGGCTGCGTCCCTGGCGAGGGCGGGGGCTGATATTGTTGCGCCGAGCGACATGATGGATGGACGCGTGGCGGCGATGCGGTCGGTGATGGATGCGGAGGGGCTGGAGGGGACGCCGATCATGAGTTATGCGTCGAAGTTTGCCTCGGCGTTTTACGGGCCGTTTCGCGAGGCGGCGGATTCGGCTCCACAGTTTGGCGATCGCCGGAGCTACCAGATGGATGGCGCCAATCTGCGGGAGGCGATGCGGGAGATCGAGCAGGATGTGGCGGAGGGGGCGGACATGCTTTTGATGAAGCCGGCGATGCCGTATCTCGACGTGATTCGAGCGGCGCGGGAGCGGTTTGATCTGCCGATGGGGGCGTACCAGGTTTCGGGCGAGTACAGCATGCTGCAGGCGGCGTTTGCGCGGGGCTGGCTGGAGCCGGAACGCGCCATGATGGAGTCGCTGCTTTCGATCCGGCGGGCGGGGGCGGACTTTATTGTCACGTACTTTGCGAAGGAGGCTGCGCGGGTGTTGGGTTAGGTTTCGGTATCTTCGGCTGGGAGTGGGGTGATGACGATGTCTTCGCCGAGCAGATCGTCGCGGAACTGGTCGCTCGTGAGCTCAGGCCGAACGTAGCGGATGTTGTAGTTGGCGATCGTGCCGGCGACGAGGTAGAGCTGCGCACCTGGGATGGGGCGCCAGTAACTGTCCAGGGGATGGTGGATGCCGGCCTCTCGATCGTGATCGAGCGCTTCTCTGGCGTAGCGGCTGGCGTGGACGAGGTAGATGCCGGCGAGCTTGCCGTCGATGTCGACGAACCAGTCGTCGAGCTGGCCACGGTAGAGGATGTTCATGGTGGTGAGGGCGTCTATCTCGACGCGAAGGTGTTTCTCGCTCGAGGGCTGGGCGAGGGTGGAGAAGAGCAACTCCCACTCGGAGACGTGGCGGAGCAGGGTTTTATCGCAGAGGCGTTTGAGAAAGGAGTTGGGCGAGTAGTCTCCGTAGCGGCGGACGACGAGGCTTCCGATCCAGCCTTCGATTCCGCAGAAGAGCCAGAGATAGACGAGAAAGCGGGCTTGCTCGCCGAAGCTGCGTAGAAAGGCGGCGGGAGTTTCCTTGTCGGAGACGTCGTTGCCAGGGAGGAGGGAGTTGAGGACGGTCTGATAGGCGGCGTGCTTGGAGCCGCCGAGGGAGAACTGGGGGAAGCGGCCGAGCGGGGTATGGACGAGCAGCAACCAGGCGGCTGCAAAGGGGACAAGGGTGACGAGGACGGAGAAGACGACCTCTTCGGTCCGGCTGCGCTGGAAGCGTTTGGCAGAGATGAAGACGGAGAAGACGAGCCGATAGATGGCGCCGGGAGCAAGTAGATAGCCGACCAGGAGGAAGCCGGCGATCAGAGCGGTCATGATGTAGGCCGGGAGCTAGGCGGGCTTGCGCTCGATGCGATACCGATTTCCGCGTTTGTCGCTGTAGAAGGCCTGGCCTTCCTGGTTGAGCTGATCGCGGAGCTGAAGTTTTTCCGCATCGCTGAGCTCATGCAGCGATGCCCTGGCGCGTTGGTGCACGACGCTGCGGCGGATCGAGTCTGTGAGTTTGGCTACATCATTGACCATATGTCTTTCCTCAGTATCACCCAGATGTCAAGGCCCGTGAACGATGAATTGTTCCGCAGAGGCACGGTGTTCGGTACCAAAGTGCGGAAGGCCGAATCCAATAGAATGTTGGATGCGAGAAGGATTGGAGAGTTCTTGTGGCAGAGACGGTATTTGATCTGGTAGTTATCGGCGGAGGTCCCGCTGGGTACACCTGCGCGATTCGTGCGGCGCAGCACGGCTTGAAGGTTGGCCTGATCGAGAAGACGGACAAGCTGGGCGGCACGTGTCTGCACTGGGGATGCATACCGACGAAGTCGATGCTGTTTTCGGCCGAGTTGTGGGATCACCTGAAGCATGCGAGCAGATATGGCATTGAGGTCCCGGAGCCGAAGCTGAACTGGGGCAATGTGCTGGCGCGTAAGGATGAGGTGATCACGAAGCACACCAAGGGTCTGCAGTTTCTGATGAAGAAGAACAAGATCACCACCTTTGAGGGGCACGGAAGGCTGACGGGGCCGGCGAAGGATGGCGTATTTACCGTCGAGGTGACGGCCGAGGACAAGGAGAAGTTTGGGACAGAGGGACAGGCGGCGACGGAGGTGAAGGGCAAGAAGCTGGTGATCGCGACCGGGTCCGATGCCCGGATGCTGCCCGGGTACACGCCTGGAAAGACAATTCTGACGAATATGGAGATCCTAACGATCGATCGTGTGCCGAAGTCGCTGATCGTGATCGGATCCGGGGCGGTCGGGGTGGAGTTTGCGTCGGTCTTCAAGAGCTTTGGGGCGGAGGTGACGATTCTTGAGGCTCTGCCGAAGATTGTGAACGCCGAAGACGATGATGTGTCGAAGGAGTTGATCCGGCTGTATAAGAAACGCGGCATCGAGGTTTTTACGTCGGCCAAGGTGGAGAAGATTGAGGAGGCGGCGGACGGGGCGACGGTGCTGTTTACGGATTCTGCTGGAAAGGCGCAGAGCCGCAAGGCCGAGAAGGTCCTGGTCGCCGTGGGTCGGGCGCCCCGCACGTACGACTGCGGGATCGATAAGGTGAAGATTTCGCTGGACCGCGGCTTTATCACGACGGACGAGTGGATGGAGACGACCGAACCTGGCGTGTATGCGATCGGCGATATTGTGGCGGGTCTGCCGCAGCTGGCGCATGTTGGAGCGATGGCCGGGCTGGTGGTCGCGTCCAAGCTGGCGGGCAAATATGCGCGGCCGGTGCGGCGTGACCGAATTCCGGCGTGCACGTACTGCGACCCGCAGATCGGATCGGTCGGCTTGACGGAGGCGCAGGCGAAGGCCAAGGGTCTGGAGGTGAAGGTCGGCAAGTTCCCGTTTGTGGGCAACTCGAAGGCGACGATTCTGGATGCGCATGATGGCTTTGTGAAGGTCGTCTCCGATGCGAAGTATGGGGAGGTGCTGGGCGTCCACATCATCGGTCCGAACGCGACGGAGCTGATCGCCGAGAGCGTGACGGCGATGGAGCTGGAGGCGACGGTCGAGGAGATGATGTTTACGATCCACGCGCATCCGACGCTGGCAGAGGCGATGCTGGACGGGTTCTCAAGTGTCGAGGGGATGGCGGTAAACGTTTAAAGCATTTCTCCTGTCTCTGTGAGCCGGATGAAGTGTTGGAGTGCGTTTTCATGAGGAAAACGGCCATGGCATCTGTGCCTTCGGTGTACACCTGCAGGAGAACTGCTTTAGCGCCATGCTGATCCATGTTGTTGATTTGGGCCGGATACCGTATGCGGAGGGTCTGAGGGTCCAGGAGCGTGTCGTCGATGCCCGGAAGTCGGGAGAGATCGGGGACACGCTGCTCTTGCTGGAGCATCCGCCGGTGTTGACGCTGGGCCGGAACGCGACGCGGGCGAACATTCTCGTTTCGGACGATCTTTTGCGCGCTCGGGACATTGAGGTGCATGAGATCAATCGCGGCGGCGATGTGACGTATCACGGACCGGGTCAGATGGTGGGGTACCCGATCTTCGATCTTCGGGGCGATCTGCCTGGCAAAAAGGGGCCGCATCTGGGGCCGGTGGACTTTGTGCGGCTGCTGGAGGAGGTGCTGATTCGCACGTGTGGGGAGTTCGGCGTACCGGCGCAGCGCATTTGCAGGCGAACCGGTGTGTGGACGTACGCCGGGGGCCGTGTGCTTGAGAAGAAGATCGCGGCGATCGGGATCCATGTCTCCCGTGGGATTACGTCGCACGGATTTGCCTTGAACGTCTCGACGGACCTGCGCGATTTCGGTTGGATTGTCCCGTGCGGCATTGCGGATCGCGAGGTGACCAGCCTTGAGCTCGAAGCGGATGCGCACCACGCACCCAGCATGCGGGCTGCTCGCGAGGGAGTCGCACGGAGCTTTGGGAATGTGTTCAGGCGCCAGATGCTGTGGCAGGATCCGGCTGATTTCTTTGATCAGCTCGATCGCGAGCAGACAGTGCTGCCTGCGCCGCCTCCCGTCCCCGCCGTATAATCCAATGTTGCGCGCCTACTTCGGCCACTACCGAGGTACGCGGGAAGGAACCCATGCCGACTGAAGTTGTTATGCCCCAGATGGGCGAATCCATCACCGAAGGCACTATCACGAAGTGGCTGAAGAAGCCGGGCGAGGCGGTAGAGCGCGACGAGCCGCTGTTTGAGATTTCGACCGACAAGGTGGATGCCGAGATTCCGTCGCCTGCCGCGGGGACTTTGGACGAGATCAAGATCACGGAAGGAACGACGGTGGGCATCAACACCGTGGTGTGCACGATTGCGGAGGGCGCGGCCGCTCAGGGTCAGGTTTCGTCCAATGGGAGCAGCGCGGCGTCGGCTCCGAAGGCGGACCTTGAGCCCGAGACGGCGGCGACGCCCGGGGCGGACAGTACGACGCCGGCAGCCGTGGATGCGCCTTCGGCCAATATGGGAAATCCACCCGCGCCGTCAGCCGTGACGAACTCCTCCAGCGAATCAGACCAAAATGGGGCAAAGAGCGGGAACGCGTCTGACCCGGGATCGCTCACCGAGGTGATGATGCCGCAGATGGGCGAGTCGATCACGGAGGGGACGATTACGAAATGGCTGAAGCGGGTGGGCGACAGCGTGCAGCGGGACGAGCCGATCTTTGAGATCTCGACTGACAAGGTGGACGCGGAAATTCCGTCGCCGGTCGCGGGTCGGCTGGCCGAGATCAAGGTCGGTGAAGGAAAGACGGTGACGATCAATACGGTTGTCGCTGTGATTGGTTCGGGTGCGGCGAAGACCGCGGCGCCGGTTGCTGGAATTTCGGCAGCCAGTGTTCCTGAAGCAGCTCCCGCTAAGCAGAAGGATGGCAAGCCGTCTGCGGCGGCGGAACCGGCTCTGGCGGCGAGTGTTGGGCCGCAGAGGTCTTCGCCGCTGGTGCGCAAGATCGCCAAGGATAACAATATCGACCTGGCTGAGGTGCCTGGGACCGGAGCCTCCGGCCGTATCACGAAGGGTGACATCCTGGGCCGGCTTGAGGGAGGTGCACCGGCGGCGGCGGCGACGACATCGCCACAGAGCGCGGCAGCTCCCGTCTCGCAGCCTGCGCCGGCCAGCAAACCGACCTACACGCAGGCGGAATCGGCTCGGGCGACGACGGCTCCGGCGAAGGCGGCAAACCTTGCCACGCCGCTGCCGGGCGAGGTTGTGCCGATGACGAAGATGCGCTCCATCATTGCGCAGCGCATGCTGGATTCCAAGCGGACCAGCGCGCATGTCCACACCGTGTTCAAGGTGGATATGACGCGCATCGTTCGTCTGCGCGAGAAGGAAAAGAGCAAATACGAGCAGCGAAACGGCGTAAAGCTGACCTACATGCCGTTCATCACTCGGGCTGCGGTGGCTGCCTTGCGCAAGCATCCGATCGTCAACGCAGCGGTTGAAGGCGACGCGATTCGGTACAACAAGAACATCAACATCGGGATTGCAGTGGCGCTGGACTGGGGACTGATTGTTCCTGTGGTTCGGCAGTGTGAGGAGAAAAACTTCTTGGGTGTGGCGCGGTCCATTGTCGATCTTGCGGAGCGTGCCCGATCGAAGAAACTGGCGCCGGATGAGGTGGCCGGCGGGACGTTCACGCTGACGAATGCCGGAATCTTTGGCGAGCAGTTTGGAACGCCGATCATCAATCAGCCGCAGGTCGCGATTCTTGGTATCGGCGGTCTCAATAAGGAAGCGCTTGTTCTGACGGACAGCGACGGCCAGGACACCATTGCGATCCGATCGGTGCAGCGCTTTACGCTGGGCTTTGACCATCGCATCGTGGACGGTGCGGACGCGGGCAAGTTCATGTCGGACTTCAAGACGTATCTGGAGAACTGGAACGAGGATATCGGCTAGCGCTAGAGAAACCGCGCTACTCGCGATCGAGGGCGGCCTTGGCTCGGAGGACGAGCTCTACGGCCTCCTCGGGGGTCTTGCCGACCGCGGAGAGATGGCCCATCTTTCGTCCCTTGCGGGGCCGGAGCTTTTCGTACAGGTGAATTCGGACACCTGGAACGGCCAGAGCGGCGTCGAAGCGGGGGGTGAACGGCTGACCGTCCCGGATCCAAAGATCGCCGAGCAGGTTGGCGATGGCGGCCGGCTGGACGATGCTGACATCGCCGAGCGGAAGGTTGCAGACGGCGCGGACCAGCTGCTCGAACTGGCTGGTGACGCAGGCTCGCTCGCTGGCGTGATAGCTGTTGTGCGGTCGGGGAGCGAGCTCGTTGACCAGCAACTCACCGGACTTGCTCAGGAACATCTCCACGGCCAGCACACCTTCGAGCAGAAAGGTGTCTGCGATGGCGGACGCAAGCTCTCGTGCCGACGTTTCGATAGCAGAGGAGATGGGAGCGGGCAGCACACTCCAGGAGAGGATCTGCTGTTCGTGGTGATTGGAGGCCGCGGGGTAGACGACGACTTCTCCGCGGGGTGACCGGGCGACGAGCACGGAGATCTCGCGATCGAGGTCGATTGCTTTTTCGACGATGCCGGCAGCTTCGCCGAGCGACTCCCAGGCACGAGTTATCTGGACTTCGAGGGGAGGCGTGGAGTCGAAGCCGACCTTGCCCTGGCCACGCCCATCGTAGCCGCCGGTTGCGCTTTTGCAGAAGCAGGGGCCGCCCAGTTCGGCCACGGCACTGCGCAGATGGTTGAGCGAGCGTACGGCACGGAATTCGCCTACGGGAAATCCGTTGCGACGCAGCCAGTTTTTCTGTTCGATCCGGTTCTGGATGATGCTGAGCAGATCTCCGCTTGGCCGTACCGGGGCAAAGCTGGCGGCGGCGTTCATGCTTTCGGGCGAGATCTGTTCTATCTCGAGGGTGACGACATCGCATCCGCGAGCGAGGTTTGCGGCTTCGCGGCTGTCGTCCCAGCCTGCTTCGATGCAGCCGTCGACGACGAAACGAGCGGGGCAGGCCGGGTCGGGGTCGAGCACAAGGATGCGGTAGCCCATGCCGCGCGCGGCCATCGCGGTCATGCGGCCGAGCTGTCCGCCGCCGAAGATGCCGATGGTTGCTCCTGGAAGGATGGTTGCTCCGGGCAGAAGGTCGTCCGGCCTTCTGTCACCGGTTTGCGAGGTCAACTTGTGGCCTCCGGCGGCAACGTCTGTGCGAGAACCTCGTCACGCCGATCTGCTCGCCAGGCGATCAGGCGCTGCCGCAGAACGGCGTCGGTGCCTGCCAGGATGGCGACCGCGAGCAGACCTGCGTTGGCCGCGCCGGCCGCTCCGATCGCGAGCGTGCCTACGGGGATGCCCTTGGGCATCTGGACGATGGAGAGGAGGGAGTCGATTCCCTGGAGCGCGGTGGCGGGGATGGGAACGCCGAGAACTGGGACGATGGTCTTTGCGGCGAGCATGCCGGGGAGGTGCGCGGCACCGCCGGCGCCGGCGATGATCACACGCAGGCCTCGTGTCATGGAAGTTTGGGCGTACTCGAAGAGGAGGTCGGGAGTTCTGTGCGCGGAGACGATCCTGACCTCGTGTGGGATGTTGAATTCGCTGAGCATCTCGACGGCATGGATCATCACGCCGAAGTCGCTCTGGCTCCCCATCACTACCCCAACCAGCGGATCGGTGGCCACCATCGCCTGATTATACGGCGATCAAAGGGGCGGGCACGGACCTCAATCTGGCCGGGGTAGGGCGGGCTATCTTTGGCTTATCTTTGAAGGACAGACGGGATCGACCTGCCTTCAGTTACGACGGAAGTAGTCCATGGCGAGATGGAAGATCGTCAGTGCACCACCGGCAGCGCCGGCGACACCCTTCATGCGCTGGACGCTTCTTTCGTGTCTCTCCACCCTTTCCTCCAATTGGTTGAGCCTTCCCGGTTGTCCAATCCCCATCAGCTGTTTCATCTGACTTTTCAAGACGCTGAGGTCTGCCAGTACCTGGCCTTCGAATTCTGTCATTTGTTTTCACCTCCTCCTTCTTCTTCTTCTTTCCGCAGGGGTTTATCCCAGCGGGATGTCGGTAAACACTGCGCTCGAGTTGCGCGAGTAGAGCGGCGGGACGGAGCCGTCGTACATGCGGATATAGAAGCGCTCCATCGCTGTCGCACGCGGGATGGTGAAGCCGCGCACGGCGCTGCGCAGCACCAGGTCCTGATTGACCCCGGGGCCGAATTCGAGGTCGCGGCGTCTGACTTCAAAGCCTCCCCCGGCCGGTGGCGCTGTTCCGGCGTCGATCTGCACCGCTGTTCCGGTGACGCTGATGACGGTCAGTGCAGAAAGATTGTTGAGCACCTGACCGGATGCCGCTTGCGCGGTCGCAGGCAGGAGAACATCGGTGGCAACGGTCTCCGAAAGTTCGAGGCCGATGGGTTTTGCCCAGTCGCCGGCGAAGTCCACTTGGCATCGGAGATCTTCGGGTTCGGCCATCGCATCGGTGATCACGACGGTCCGGACGATCGCTCTCTGTGTCCCCTGGTCGGTTGACAGAGAGAGGTTGTCGCCCGGCCAGACATCGGGGAGGTCTGAGCTCTCGTACTGTCCCGTGAGTGCCGCCGCTCGATCGGTTGCGACGCTGAGGATGGCCATCGCGGCGTTCTCGCAATCGGCCGAGGTACGGGCTTCGGGTCGAAGGAGTTTGCCGAGCCAGCGTGCTTGACCGGCGAATCCACCGCTCGATTCAGCCTGAACGCTGGCGGTGTTTGCGATCCGAGCGAACGCTCGCTGTTCGGTGCGATAGGTGACGGTGATGAGCTCTCCCGCGACCGGAATTCGGCCTGCCAGAAAGGTGACAACACCACCCGTCGCGACGGTGCAGTCCACGCCTTCTCCCGCCGATCCGATGCGCCGCGTTGCCTGGGCGCCGGAGGGTAGTGTGCTGCGGACGAAGGCTGAACCTGTCTGCCGCACTCTGACGTAGGTCATGGACGCCTGCATCGAGAGGCTGCTGACCGCGGCAAAGCTGCAGGTTGCCGGTGAAGTCGCCGCTTTGCCGTCGTAGAGCACCGTCGCCGGGACGTTGATCGCGGCAGAAAGGTCCTGCACTTCAAACACGAGATCCATCGGCGCCGCCGTGGTTCCTCCACCGAAGGCGTGGATCGCGGCCCCGTTTGACGTGTAGAACGTCTGTGCGACTCTTTGCATCTCGGTGCAGTGGAGACGAAGGCGCAGCGTGTACGCGTGACCGCTGGCCAGGGTGAAGATCGTGCCGACCTCCTGGCCGTTTACCCACGGACAGAGGACCGTGGAGCCGCCGCTTTGCCGGACGTTGAAGCCGGCGAAGCAGTTATTCCGGCCGAGCGAACCACTGTAGAAGCCGCAGACCAGGCCGCTACTTGCACCTGTGACTGTGAAGGTTCCAGCTTCGGCCACGAGCGATCCACCGAGTTCGATCGGGTCGACCGCGGTCAGCATGGTCTCGGTGTCCGCTCCGGTTCCGCCGGCGATGGTCAGGCCCGCCGCGCCCAAGGAGAGGAAGTGTCCAGCGTCGGTCAGAGTCCATAGTCGTGGGTCTGCGGTTGCGGCGCTGAAGCTGTCAGTGAGCAAGGACGACCGGGTGGTTGCCGCGGGGCCGCGATACGGAGCCTGCGACAGAACGAACTTCGATGTGGCGCCGTCTCCCAGAAACATCTCGGTGACATAGGCCGACGGCTCGAGATCTCCCGTGACGGTTATGTCGTTGGCGAGCTGCCGCGTGGATGTCCGTCGCAGGGAACTCATCGTCAACGTCCCGTCGCTCTCGGCCAGCGCATGGGTTACGCTGCCTGTCGGAACGAGGGCGAGATTGCCATTGAGCACACGGTAGCTGGCGCAGCCGGCACTTGCGAGTTCCGCTGCGTTGGTGGACCAGAGTTTCCCTGCTTCGGGCTGGAAGTAGCCGAGAAGCCGGTTGTCCGTGACACTGGTGGTCGAGAGTCTGCCGCTCTCGACCCGGTTGGTGAGCGTGGTCAGCGCCGCACCGTCCGGTTGCTCCAGTGTGGCGGTGGAAGCGAAGACGCTTTGTTTATCGAGCAGCCACTCATCGCTGACCGAGTGACACGCGATCTGATAGATCGGCCCGGATGTTCCGCAACCGACAAACGTCACGTCCGGCTCGGAGACGAGGTACCCGGTGAAGAGCAGATCGCCGCCGTTTGTCGAGACGATGACGCGGCCCCGGCGAGCAGGAACAGCGAGCTTGGTCCCTCCGAGCGAGAGGGAGAAGCTGCATTTGGACGGAGCGTTGAGAACACGCTCGATCCTGACCGGACCCTCCGCGCAGACCTGGGCGCTGTACTGGACCGCGCCCAGACCGTCGAGGTTGTCGATGGTTAGCTTCATGGCGTCACCACTGTTGGGAGATCGTCGGTGCTCAGGTCTTCGAGGCCGCGCATCCGGCGCACCTCCTTGACGGTCAGCACACCGGCCGACATCAGCTGGATCTGCATTTGCACCTCCTGCATCTCGTCCCTGGTCTCGAGATCGTTGAAGACGAACTCGAACTCTCGCCATCCGAGCTTTTTGGCGAACAGGTCGCGTGTGATGTGTTCTGCCAGGAGCTTGGCGACCGGGACGACCGCACTCTGGAAGGCTTCATTCGCCATTTCGGCGGCGGTAGAGCGGTTCACATCGCCCTGGAGGCCGAGCAGCATGGGCGGCAGGTCAAAGGCGTTGGCGACCATGCGCAGGAGAAACTCCTGCCATTCGAGGCGCAGATCGGCATCCGTTCCGCCGGCAAAGCGCAGCACCTCGGGCTTCTCTGGGCAGCTCAGAATCGGAACCCGGCCGGTGCCTTCGATCTCGTCCTGCCACCAGCGGATAAGGCGATCGTGCTGGTCTGGGGTTGCTTCATTCAGCCAAAGCGCGTACTGCACGACGGAGTTCGAAGCCAGGCGACCGGCGTAGCGTGTGGCGCTCAGGAACTGGTTCACGGTCTCGAAGGCGACCTCCAACCGACCCAGGCCGAAGGGTGTGTGCGTCCGCGGATTGAGCCGCAGATACATCAACTCGTCATCCCGAAGCGGGACGAGACCCTCCTTGCCGAGCCGACCTGTGGTTTGGGCGTAGCGGATCGTGTCCGCATTGCCGTCCCAGCTATTGTCGATCTGCACGGTTGCGCCATCGACGGCCCAGAGATGGAAGGGGCGCTCGGGATCCCCGGTCGCCTCCATCTCGACCGCGCCGAAGCCGCCGACCAGCAGATCCTCGAGGACCTGCTCCCAAAGGACGCGAAAGCTGTCCGCGGCGTTAGGTTCTTCGAGGCACCGACGAAGGAGATTCATGCGGACGATCTCATCCTCGATCGCGATGCCCGCGTATCCGCGACGGACGCGGATCTGCCAGTCCATGCTGGCGATGCGGTCTTTGACGACGTTGATGGCGCGCCGCACCACCGGTGTCTCCGCAAACTTGCGCAGGTTTGCGGGGGTCGGTTTCGGGAGCGAACGTCCAGCTTGCGTCCCGCGCGTCGGGTTGAGGATGGACGGCAGCATGACCGTCTTGCGCGCTCCCGCGCTCGCATCGAGAGCGGTGTGTTCCGCTTGCGTTCCCGACCATCGATTCCAGATGTCTTTCATTGCTGTCTGCACTCCCATTGCGTCTTTTCTCCCTCTTCCCTTGTCGGGCAAAACAAAGAGGCACAGCCCAGGGCTGTGCCTCACATCGTTGCTTTCACTTACACGATCGCGCCTGGACGCTTACACGCCCAACTCGGATCTAGCCGTCTCCGCCGCACGTGCGAGATCCTTCACCGTCAGGACGCGAATCTGTTCGCGCTCCATCGCCTCCACGCCGAAACGGTAGCGTTCGGTGTGTTCAGTGCCGCCGTCCCCCACATCGCGCAACGGCTCGATGACCGCCGACAGTTCGAGCCGAGCGTTTTCCACTCGGAAGACTCCGTCCCGCAGCCTGCCCGCGGTGTAAGCCAGAACCTTGGCGCCTTCCACGCTCCCTTTGAGAGAGACCGCTTGAAACATGCGGATCACGCCGTTCGGACGGTATCCGCAGTCGATTCGCATCGGATCGCCGGCGCCGGTATAGACCGAGGCGGGGATCTGCCGACGCATCAACGGCCAGACGCCTGCCCGCTCGAACTCGCGCCGCATCACACCCGCGATCGCGGCCCGTCCGGATTGCCTGCTGGACGAGACCCTCTCGCGCGGCTCGACATAGAGGCGCATCAACTGCTCCAGTTCAGCGGGCAGGCTTTCGGCGAGACAGGCGCGGGGATCGGAGATCTGTACCGCGTTCGAGGAGGTGTCCGAAAGCAGCTTCAGCACCGATCCGCCGGTCTCTTCCTGCCCGAGCAGGTTTGCGATCTCGGTTTCAAGAGCTTCAAGCAGAGCGACATCGGCGTCCGCGTCAAGACACCGGACCCGCCTCCAGTTGCGTGTAAACCGGACCAATCCCTCCCGATCTCGACCTTTCTCCTGGAGCACAACGCCGATGTTGGTGAACTCCTCTCGAGCGGCGTCCGGAGAGTACCGGACCAGGAAGAACTCGCACTGTAAACGACTCTTCATAGCCGGGTCCTCTCGTTTGTGGCCGGAGCATCGGGCTCAAGCCTACATGACATGGCGAGGCTTTTTGTAGGTGTCGGGCCAAGGGGACGGTACCGTGGCGCTAACTTTGGTTTGCCAGGCCGGAAAAGGCGCTCGATCCGAATCTCGAAACGAGGCGATCAGGTCGCGCACCCGGCTTCTCCGGTCCACTAACCTCCGCATCAGCATCTCGAGCGTGTCAGGGTCGCCGCCGTACCACTCGGGCGGAACCACCTCGGCGATGTTCCACAGCGTCTCCGGCGGCATCTCTTCCACACGACTCAGCCAAGGTTCGAAGCTTTCCCACCCGGTCACGTTCGCGTACACCTGGTTTCTTGAGTAAACGCCACGGAGCGGCGAGTCGGGAAACGTCCACTCCCCCGCGTTGAAGCAAAATCCCTGGTCGATAAACGTGGCTCGATACATCCGCTCCCGCGGTCGCCGGTCAAAGACAGCCTGCCGCCCGTTGCAGTTGCCGGCCCACTTATCGACCGCCAGCATCCCGGCAAACTCGGAGAGGTTTCTGACCTCGCCCAACTGCTGCTCCGGCAGGTAATCGACCACCAGCCCCGGCTTCATGCCGCCCACCATCTCGCTTCCGAACTGCAGACCCGCGGCGTACCGTTCGCGCTCATTCCGTCCCTTCTCGACGTACATGTCTGCTGTGTTGAGAACCAGCCACTCCGTCACCTCCACGATCTCGCTCGGCGCCACCGTCAGACCTGCCGCCGCCGCCAAGCGTGTCGCAATCCACTCATTTGCCAGAACTCTCCGATGCTGCGGGTTGTTCTGGAACTTCACGACCCAGAGCTTTCCATCGGCCCCGAGCATCAACTGACTTTGGGCTCCACCTCGCATCTTCCGGATTGCCTGCACGGCCAGAACCGCCAAAGCTCGCACACCTCGCACCAAGAGCATAACGCGAAGTTTTACCCGGGATCGAACCGGGATCGAACTTGATCTCACGGCGATCGCCCCTGTCTGCCCTCTACCTCCGTCTGCCCTTTGCGAGCATCTCCGATCGGACCGCCTGACCGACGGCCATCGCCATCACGCAATCGTCGTGCGCACCTCCCGCAGCGCCCGTCTTGCCGCCTGCCATGCTGATATAGCTGCGGCACTCGGCCAGGAGCCGCCGGCTGTAGAACATCCAGGGTTCCTCCAGCAGAAGCGCACCCAGGCGGCTGACCATCCCCGGTTTGTTTGCCGCTGTCGTCAACCAACCCCCAACACCATCTCGTTCGTACATGCGAGGGTAGTGGTGCACGGTCTCGAGATACGCGAGAACCGCCGCTCCATGGTTGTTGCGCTCGACAGCGACCGTCGCACCGCGGTACTCGCGACCAAGCGCTGCCGCCACCTCCGCCAGTTCCAGGCTTCCGATCCTCTGCTGCAGCTCCGCGCATTGCAGACCGGTCGCGAGCTCAAGCACCTCCACGGCCGCGTAATCGCCATCCGGTCCACCGCCGGCTGAATCGACTGCGACGATGTACTCCCTGTCCGCAAGCGGTGGAAACCAGATCTGCAGGGCGCCTCCACGTCGTGTCTCCCGCGGCTCGGGCGCCTGCAAGCTCCGTCGCTCCACGGCCTCGATGTCAAAGCAGCAATCCCCTGTTGCCTTGAAGCAGGTGATCGCATCTTCGGCGAACTCCTGCGTCCAAAGTCCCCGATAACTTGCCTGCAGACCGCGACGAAATCCGATCTGGCCCCTATCCAAACCCTGTGTCTCCATCAGCAACATCTCCTCCCTTGTCGGATCCGTAACCGGCGCTGCCACATAGGCTCGTTCCATCCACCACGGAAAGAAGTGCTGCACCGAGCCTCGCGCCCCTGCGTTCATCCACTCTTCGTAGAAACATCCATACGCTCCGTCCGGCGTCGATTCGATCACCATCTCACCGCCCGGTGCGAGAGCAGCCCGCAGACCGGCGAGCGTCGCGGCGCCATCCCCCGGCCACCGACTTACCTCGCTGCAATGCAGCGTCTGCATCGTCAGACCACGGCCTGCACTTCCGTCCGCCGCACTCAGGACGCGGAGTTCGCTATCGAGCGCCGGGAAACTCATCTGGCCGACGTTGGCTCGACCGCGCCGCAGGGGACCCTCGCGCAGGTACGCTGGAAGACACTCCCAGAAGCGCTGCATCATCCGGAAGATGCCTTCGGCAGCCTCTCGCGTCTGTGCGACCTGCACCGAAAGCTGGCCCCTTTGCGTGATCGTCTTCAAGAAGAAGTGGCCGGCCACCCAGGTCGTCACACCCATCTGCCGCGCCTTGAGTACGATGTTCTGGCGTCCCCGGCTCCGATCGAATGCCCGCTGTGCGGCGTTCGCGTGCAAGGGCCGCTCCTTGCCCTCACGATCTCTGACCCGAAGCAGATGTCCGGCAAGCCAAAGGGAGACACTTGCCCCATCCAGGGGCGGGGGTCGTCTATCCAGGAGCCGTCCATACGCCAGGAGCTCGTTCAGGTCCCATTCCCTGGAAACCTCGTGTTGGCCGTCTGTCACCTGTCTCACCCCTGATCGCGTACCTCGACATCACCAGACCTCCTGCCGCACAATGGACGGAGAGCTTTCTCTCGCATGAACATCCATCTGGCTGCGGTCAAGGAGACAGAACTTACCGATCTGCTTCCGCTCCGCGCCGCATCGAGCCAGCATCTGCTGGTCAGCGATCCCGCCACGGCAGACCTCATCCTTCTGATCGGAAGCTTTGGCGTTGATCCCCAACTTCTTCTCGATCACCCGCTTTACCGTCGCTTTCCTCAGAAGTGCGCGGTCTACACCGAAGACGACAACTACCTTCCGCTCGCTCCGGGTGTTTACTGCTCGGCGCGTGTCGATAGGAGCAGCCGCTCCGGTCGTGTGTTCAGTTATTCGTACGTCTCGAGCCGTGGTCAGTACAGCAATCCCTACGTCGCTGCCGATGCGCAGGCGGCAGAGAAGCGGATCCTCTTTTCCTTTCAAGGAGGAAGCACATCTCTTCTGCGCAAACGTCTTTTCAACCTGCGGTTCGACCGGCCGGACGTCCTGATCGAGAACACCTCCACGTACTTTCATTGGGATCTCGACCAGCCCGGCCGCGATGCTCGGCAGAAGAGATACGCCGAAACCCTCGCGGCTTCACACTTTGTGCTCTGTCCGCGAGGAGCGGGCACAGGAAGCATCCGCCTCTTTGAAGTCATGAGCGCCGGTATCGCTCCCGTGCTCCTCTCGGACGACTACGTGCTTCCGCCGGATGTGGACTGGTCGCAGTTTCTGCTGCGATTTCCGGAACGCGACATCCGTCGCCTGCCCGAACTGCTCGAGCCATATCGGCCTCTGAGCGCGGAGCGTGGCCGCCTGGCGTTTGCCGCCTGGCAGAAACACTTCGCTCCCGAGGTCGAGTTCGACGCGATCGTCGCGCTCTCGGCCAGATCGCTCGAGCACGGGCCGCCAGACGAGGCCATCATGCGAAAGCGGCAAGCGCGCCTGATCGCACGGGCAAACCTCCATCGCAAAACACGCGGGCTCGCCAGGGCGGCCGTGCTCCGAACGCTGAAACTTCTCGGTCTGCGTTCGCCCTATCAGATGAACCGGTAGAGACGTCCGAAGCACGGCGGCTGATCCTGGCGCACTTTACTGCAGGACGCGTACGTTGTACGACTTTGCGGGCGGCGTGAACGCATTGGCTGCGCATACCTGCACGGTGACGGTTCCGGCCGTCGTGACTGCCGCGCTTACAATTGCGGACCCACTCGGCAGCGTTCCGTCACTCGCGCTTACAGCGACAGGAGCACCGACGTTTGCTCCCGAGACAGCGACGGTGCCGCTTGCGCAGCCACCGGCTGTGAGCGCCGATCCTCCAATGGCGCCGGTAGCCCCGGCCAGGATGCCGGCAAAGTTGGCTGCTTTCACATTGCCGTTTCTATCGACCTGGAACTGCGCGGACGAGCCGACATTCAAGAGGGCCGGCAAAGCACTGCCGATACCGGCTGAGCTGCCGATCGCCACGGGACCGCCGTTCAGCCAGATAGACGACCCCTTCACCTGGAGCGGATCTCCGCCGGCATACGTCTCGAGCGAACCGTAGGGCGTCGCCGTGTTCCACCAGCAGTAGAAGGTCGAGTTGTGCGCCGTCAGACTCTTGCCGAAGCCTTGGCAGAACTGTGCTCCACCACCGAGGTTGGGCGCGAAGACAGGAATTGTCTGCGGAGATACCGTCGGGGACGTGATGCTCAGGCCAGTCGCTGTGATGTTCGTGAAGCTGCCCGCCGCTGCGGTCGTGTTGCCGATCGGAGATGCGTCGATGGTCGCTCCGCTGATACTTCCGCCCGTGATGGACGCCGTCCCGGTCGCTCCGCCGCCGCCTGCACCGGAGCCGCTCGGGACCGTCCAGCTTCCGTCTTCGCGCAAGTACCGTGTTGCCCCCGTCGACGCGCCTGGATCGGGAACGACACCGGAGGCGTGCGCAGGTCCGGATGCTCCGAAGATGGGTAGCCGAGCTGCGTTCACCGTTCCGCCGCTTAGGCTGCTCGCGTTGAGTGCACCGTTGAGCGTCGAGGCGTTGACAACACCCGCATTCACCGTTCCGGCGCTGAAGCCCTGCGGTCCGAACCCAAAGGTCGTTCCGCGCATGTTGAACGTCAAAGAGCTTGTCAGGGGCTGGTACGCGATCTGAGACTGCCCACCGTTGCTGTCCAGTTCAAACAGGTTATAGCCCGAGTTCCAGTTGCCGCACCCATGCGAGTTGCAATGCACGGCCATCAGGGCTGTCTCGCCCGCCTGCACGTCAAAGGTACGCCGCCAGATCCCGAGCTCCTCATACGCTGCGTCCGGAGGCGAGTGCGTTCCACCGTTGCCGAAATAATTGCTCGCCGGGGCCTGGTTGATCACACTCCAACCGCGCATTCCCGGGCCGTTGTTATTCTGATACGCGATGCCGGCTCGTGGTGGAACGGTCGGTCGCGGCGTCACCTCGCTCACAGCTTCCATGTCCGCATAGACCAGCTCCTGAAAGTAGTGAGGCTCTTCCACTTGGTCGTTCTGCGCCCATGCGACGGTGTTCGGCGCGAGGGTCATCTGTCCATCGATCGCCTTGGTCGCAGGATTCAGAACACCCAAGACCTCGGCCATCGGATACAAGGCAAAACCGCCTGTCAGAAGCGAGATCGTACCTCCACTGCTTGTGCCGTTCGTCCCTGTTTCCGCAAAGGTCAGGCTATTTGAACCGGTGGTGGTTACTTGATAGCTTCCGTTGAAGCTTGCATCGCCCACGCCCGTCACTTGCATCGTGAGGCCGTTGACATCGACCGGCAAACCACCGGCCAGAGTGACTGTAACGACATTGTTGCTTCGACTCACATTCGCAATGGGAAGGCTCACGTTCAGATAAGCGCTGGTCTGCCCCGTGATGCCGACGATGGGCGTTTGGCCGCCCGCGTAGAAGAGACCGGTGGCCGAGTAGGAACCGATGACGGGAAAGACCTGCCGGATACCTTGCGCGGTGTCGACCGTCTGCTCCAGACCGTAGCCGCACAAACCTCCGACCGTAATCGTTGCCCGGGCAGCGTGAACCTTGTTGAAGGTCATCGTCAGATGTGCCGCATCGACAACGGTGTAGTTCACCATCTCGTAGTTCGAAGGGTTGAAAGCGTTCGGCAGGTCGGTGACGCAGGCCACACCTGTGGGGCTCGGCAGCGCGGCCGTGCTCGCGGCAAAACCTTGCGGCAGACCTGTGTTCGCGATCGGAAATGTAACCGTACCTGGAGACATTTGCGTCGCCGGCGAAGCGACGATCTGTCCGGTTGCGAGAAACGTGCTCACCGGAAACGAGCTGCCGCTAAAGACCGCGGTCGGCCCGGGAGCTCCGCCGGCCACAATGGCCCCTCCGATGAGAGCTCCTGTGCTGATCACCCGGGCGGGGTTCTTGTCGATCAGGTATCGGCCCTCACCCTGCGTTCCCGGACCCGATGTGCTGGCGACCATCACCGACGTCGACCCAGGTGTGCAACCACTGTTGCACGTGCCCTGAAACACGTTTACATCCTCCTGCACCTGCAGGTCGAACGGGTGGGTTCCTTCATCTGCCTCATCACGAAATCCGCCGGACGATGTCACGAACTGCGAACCGGCCAGACAGTCTCCGACGCCATAGCAATTCACGACGTGCGAGGCGAGGACATGCTGGCCAAGAGTGTTGTAATTGCCATTCACACTGAGCGCCGTGTACGTGCTTTTGAAGTACGGACCTGGATGGATACTGGCGGGAAAAAGATTCGATCCGCCGGCAAGTCCCTGGTGATTAATCAATAGACCAAGCGATGTCGGCTCCTCGGATCCAGTCTGTTGGTGCACGCTGGCAGCGTCGCGTGTCGAAGTCACATCAATCACCTGCCCGGCGTCGTTTCCTGACGCCAGGAGATCCACCGGGTTGAAGTAACTGTCTCTTCGCTCGCCGCCCCGCGCGTCTTCAAGGTGCGTTCCACTGTGCAGGCCGCTGTTCCACAGGAAGGGCCGGTAGATCTCCGAAGAGTTGTAACTCTGCTCCGCCTTTGCCTCACAGCCCACAGCACAATCCGTGCTCGAAAGCACATTCGCAATGCCGTTGTCGCCACGTCCGGTCAGGTACTGGCTGGCGTACAGAACACCGTTCATGTGGTTCGTCTGCAGTTGTGTGCCTGCCGGTTGAGCGATCGCCTGAGAACCTTGCGGCGTCGTTGAAATCTTCTGCGTGAGACCGCTCGTCAAAGAGGCCACGTTCAGGTCGACATAGTGTTTATTCGAGGCCTGATTCGACGTGAGCGGATCCGCCGGCAACGCCAGAGGCCCTCCCATGGTATCCCCGCCCTTGTTGATATAAGGCGCTGCGGCAGAGAGCGGAGCTCCCGTGAGCGCGGCGGCGATCGCCATGTCGACATAGCTCTTGGTCACAGCTTGTACCGCGACCGTAGCGGGCGCAACCGTGGTCTTAATAGTGCTGATAGAAACGGCCGTCGCGCTCGTCGGAACCACCCAATACTCGCGATTCACGCTTCCGTCATCTAGGTGATACACCACGGTGTAGTAGCTTCCCGCCGGCGTCGCACCCGCGTTTGGCGCGAGCTGCACACTCACCACGCCACCCGGCGCGATGACCCCCGCGGTGCTTCCCGCCGAAACCGCCTGCCCATTTGCTGTTGTAAACGCCGTCCAGCTGATCACGATGGTCCCGGTCGCGGTCGTCCCATCCGCGCGAAAGACCGTGTCTGTGATCTGCGTCGTCGCCACTTGCGCCCATGCCGTTGAAATCGCCAACAAACCTGCACCGATCACCAGCAGAAGTTTCCTGGTCAGCAGTTTCTGTCTTATTGTCCAAAGCATTCCGTACCTCCTCAACTGCCAGATCTCAACTCGCAACAGAGCTACACCGACCGCATCGGCCCAGGCAGGTAGCTCCTGAAGCAAAGCGTCATCTGACCATCGTTTCCATCTTTTACCGGGAGTGCCTGGAAGGCAGCCGCCAACTTCAAGAGACTCAGCGGGCCGGCCAGAGTTTCGATCTTCTCCCCCGAGCCGCGCGTCGTCTGCAAACGTGGGTAATGAAACAGCACTCGATCTCCTTGCTCCCCATCTACGCAGAATAGGCCGGACCACTCCTGGAAGAAGGTCCCACCCTCCCGATCGACAAAGCCCGCGAGACGGCTCACACTCATCCCGGCGACGGGCGCACCCGCGAGCAGAGCCTCGCCAAGCTGCAGAGCGCCGCCCGCGATCGCAACCACCCGGCCGACGTTCAACGTTACGCGCCGGATGTAGTTCACGTCATTCGACACACTTGCCGCGGCACTCACGTACGCCCCACTTACGCCGCTGCCGACAAATCCAGTCTGCCCTGTGTAGTCCAGGTCGACCGCGACCAGATCACCGACATTGAAGAGCCCGGCTGCCGAACTTCCAACCTGCAGTGACGTCGCGGTCGAGCCGCTACTTCCGGTTGCTAGCGGAATGGCTGCTGCGGCAACTCCGCCGCTGCCATTCGCTGTGGCTCCTTGGGCTGTCAGCAGCAGGTTCATCTGCTCCGAGCCTGAGGCAAGCGCCATCTGCAGCTTGCCCCAGCTCTCAAAATTCACTTGCACCGTCGTGCTCAACTCCGTCCGAACCTGGCTTTGCGTCGTCAACGGCGATCCCGTGCGAACCGCTCCGATCTTTGTGCCGCACTTCCGCGTAAACTCCGTGCACCATCCCAGGTCCAACCACGGCGAGGGCGGCGCGTTCAGAGCGAACATTCCCAGCTGTGCGGGATCAAAGATCGTCGGCGTCCCGGTCGCCCTGTTCACCGGCGCGAAGTACCCCCGCACTCTCCTCTGCACAGGCGCGGTCGCTGCCGCCAGACCTGCTCCAACCAACGTAGAACTCACAGCTCACCTGCCTCTCCGTAGCTGAAAACCTCGACTGTCGCGACTCGGCTCAATCGCTCGCCCGTCGAGTTCAAAGCACCAAATGTAAGCTCGCCCCAGAAGACATTCGTCGCCATCGGCACCGGCGGCATCGTCGTATAGCTCAGCTTCGGCAACCGTTTCGGTTCTGTCCCGACGATCGCCGCCAGCTCCGCATCCATCACGGCGAGCATGCGTCCCCGGTCCAGGCCGGAGTTCCCGGTCGTTCCATCGGTCGCATACGAGATCTCGCACGTCATTGCGATCAGCTGTGCCGGACCCTGTGTCTGTACCGTCAGATTTCCCCAACGGAGGCGGAATGCATCGACAGGCACCGGCGCAACGACGAGTTCGTTCTCCTCGACGATCACCCCTGGCCGCACAACGCCTCGCACAGCAAGCGTCCGCTCCGGGTTGAGCTGTGCAAGCCGGTCTCTTATTGCTACATAAAACGTGTCTTTCGCACTTTGCATATATGTCGCCTCAACCTAAAAACACCGTCACCTAAAGCTCGTTCGCAATCGGCTCCCGTAATACCAGGCGATAGACACATGGCATGCCGCAAACGTCGGAGGCGGTCGATGCTTCGATCTGCATCACCGTTCCACTCACCACGACGCCCGATGCACTCGCAAATAATGAGCTCGCCGAAGCAGCATCGAGGATTCCCACAACACGCTCCACACTGATGGCCGATAGGAGCAGCTCCCACCTCGTTCCCGCGCCGTCTTTCACCTGTCCGCGCAGCTTGCGAAATACGGCAGGCGCCAGCTCCACATCCTGAAAGTTCGGTGTTGTCAGGCCGATCTGTTCCCGCACATCGCCGATGTCCGCCGCCCCCGGAACTCGCAGCAGCACGGATCGGCCGCCAACTCCGCGCAACAAAATATCCGCGGACCGCCGCGCTGCAACACTCCCGTTTCTCAGATCCGCCATGCGCTACCCCACTCTCTCGGCAAGGTAAGGCCGCAGAAGCATCTGAACCTGTGGGTCCAGCAGTGACCCGCTGAAGTACTGCATCTGCACCGTATCCAGACGGCTCGATTTCACGTTCAGCCCCGGTGTCGCCTGCGCGTTCCGGACGATCTGGGCACACGCAACCTTCAAGGCCGGCGGAATCTGCACGACACCCGACGTGTACGTGGCCTCCACCTCGTTGTAGTTGATACCGAGAAAATTCCCAGGCAGCGTGAGCGTCGCCGAGGTCTGGTCCAGATCGATGCTGTGAGGATCGAGCACACTCCAGCTGCCCGGAACGCTGAAAGCCGTTGCAACCTGCTCGCGAAAGTTGTCGGCGATCTCACCGCGCCGAGGCCGGCCATACCGTGCCCGCACTGCAAGCAGCGGCGATGTCGCCCCGTTCACAACCACAAGTGGGCGATAACTCAAGTGAACCGTCTGCGCACCGGCGGTCAATCGCAAGCGCTCGACGTATTGGCTGGCCAGCAGGGTCGATCGCCGGCAATACCCTTCCATCAAGGCGGAGGCCGTCGTGATCCAGTCATCGGTCGTCTCTGCCGTCAATCCATACTGCGCGTACTCTGTTGGTAACAAATACCCCATAGACTCGCCTCCTGAGATGGGACGAGGCCGGCAAACGTCGCCAGCCTCGTCTCACTCACAGCCACACCCAACGACCGCTGTTTAGCGATCCACCAACACCTGGAAGTGCGCATAGTTCGCACCTTTGACCACAAGTCCGCCGAACTTCACGACCACGTACTGCGAAGCCAGCGATCCCGGAACGCCAAGCTGGAAGATCCGTGGATTCGGGTCGCTCAGCCAGTGGTACTCGATCATGTCTTCCGTCACGATGTACGCCGGAAGAACGGCAGAACCGGACCCCGGAGTTCCGGTGTAACCCATCGTCCACTCCGGAATGAGCGGCAGATCGCCCGCCTGCGTCGACAGTGTCTTCACGGAGAAACCAGCTTCGATCTCCCGCGTGTTCAACACCACGTTGAACTCCGACTTCATCTCGCGGTCAATCAGATCCAGCAGCACCGGGTTTGCATAGATCGCCGTCGGCCGAACACCAAACGCACTATTCGAAACCATCTGCGCGACCGTCGATTTCAGACCGTCGACAATGCTCTGTGTGCCGCCGATCGTCACCGTGTTGCCGCCGGCTGCGATCTGGCCCGCGGCGCCGAAGTATTGCGGCGTCGTGGGTGCGCTCAGGCTGGTATCTGTCCCGTTCCAAAGAGCGACGTCGTGCGTCCGCAGGACACCGTCCACCGTGTCCGCAAGATCCTTCGCCTGCAGGTACGCGAACTGGCTCTGTTGCATGCCCAACTCGATATCAAACAGGTTGTAGTTGATCTGTGAAACCAGCGCCTTCAAGGGAACGCTGCGCTCCACACGAGTTGGACTGACCAGAGGCGCAACGATGTTGCGCGGGTCCACAAAGCCCGAAGCCGCCGAAGGCGACGGGATGGAGGTCTCTTCAAAAAACCTCGAGGGATGCCCGGTCGCGGGAACCTGCTTGATTCTCTGCCCAAAGATGCCTCGCCGGCGAACCAGGTCCGTGATCTCGGTCTGGTACATCGGAACTTCGATCGCGCCCGGCCCGAGGTAATCTGCCGCCGCATTCAGATCTGTAAATTTCGCGTTCATTCTTCTCCCTTTTCGCACACAAAAAAAACGCAGCCAAAAGGCCGCGTCGGTCTCTTCTTACGTCTCCGGCTCAGGCTTTCTGCGCTACGCCGGACACCCTCACCAGCGCCTAGGTCAAGAGGCCGGACCGCATCAGCTGTGCCTTCACGGCAATCCGCTGCTCCAGGCTGAGGCTGACCAGTGCTGCATCCAGTGCTCCTGCTTCAAGCGACTCAACCGTGACACCCTGCTTTGCGAGGAGGTTCGCCATCGCAGTCGGAACCGTCTTGCGTCCTGCAGCGCCTGCCGTGCTTTCCCTCCGCTCGCCTGCCTCGGCCCGCGCACGCAACTCCGCAAGTTCAGCTTCCGCGGCTTTGAGGCGCTGTTCTAAAAGGGACTCATGCCTTCCCTCCACGGTCGCCACAATCCGCCCGATGGATGCTTCGGCGTTCATCGCCAACGCGGTCTCGCGCTCCGTAAGACCCTCCAGAGCCCTCGTCAGAGTGGCTGCTACTTCCGTTAGCTTCTCGGCCGTAGCTTGAAGCTCCAGGGCTCCTGACACACTTCCGCAAATCTCACAGGTTTCCATCTCAACTCCTTCTTTCGAGCAATCTGCTCGTCGATTCGTCTGTATTCCAGACCTGCATCCGCCACAGCTTTATCCGCGCGCCTGCGTCCGGCACCGCTTGGCTGCGCGGTCCGGCAGCCGCGAACTCACTGTCTGGCAGGCGGTCCGCTTTACGCGAAAGCTCGTACTCCGGTAGGCCGCCTTCTCCCGCAACAGGATGGCCGCCCCCGTAAACGTTGCTCTGCTGATCGTCCACACCGGCGCGCGCATGTCGGTTACGTGCGCATCGGCCAGCTCATAGCTCATTCCCATGGCGCCGTCCTGCGCAAGAAACTTTTCCAGCTCCGGTCCGACCTCCGGAAAATCCCGCGCAAACAGGAACCCCGAAACGACCATCCGATTGTCCTTGAGCTCCGCCGCCGTAATGATGCCGCACTTCTGCCTTGCATCATGTCCGTCCCAACCAGCCTTGTAGCCGACCGCCATGCCGAGCAGACTCGGCAAAGCCGCCTCCGCAGCCTGCCTCGTCAGGATCACGCGATGTCCGCGAGATCCACTCGGAGCCTTGTCGCTGGGGACGTCTACCAGCGTCAGAACGCCCTCAAAGGGAAGGCGATTCGGATGTCCGTGTACGACCGGAAAGTCGACCGCCATCGCGTGAATACCCACATCTTCGATCGATTGCCTGCGGTGCGGCCAGGCACTATCCCGCTCGATCCGCCTCGCCGGCAACCGCTGCCTCCCTGCCTTCGCCGTCTCGCAATTTGCTCCGCGGCGTTGCAGATCCGTCGCCTGTCTCATGCCACCTCCTCTTAGTTTGCAATCAGCGTGCCTGCTCGACTCCAGGCATGCCACCTCTTCCGCGAGACAGTGGCGCGCGGCTCGACCCGGTGGACGTCGACCTCGACGTCCGGAGTGTCCAGGCCACCCATCGTTACCAGCAGCTTCGCGTGCTGGACGTTTCCCTGCCGGCTTCTCTGATGAACTTGGTCGCAATCTCTGGACGCGCCCGCGCGCCATCTGCACCATCCAGTCTCCTGACAGAAAAACGGGAGCAACGCCTCTGCGTCGCTCCCGCTTCTTCCCAAGTTCTAACTAGGTTCTAGGTTAGCAGGGAGCAGCATGGTTGTACGCCACTCTAATCTCCCCCTGTAAACCTCGCTAATTCAACGTCTTAGGGGCTACACGCTCTCCTTCTGCTCTTGACAAGCCGACATCGGCTCCAAAAGTCCGTTTGCGAGAAAGATGGCTGTTAGCTCATCCAGTGTTCGACCGTACCGCCGGACAACGGTCCGCAGGCTTAGACCGAGCAGGGCCGCCGCCTCTCCCTGCGTGTACTGCTGCAACGCGATTCTTTCGATCAGCAGCTGCTGAAATGTACTCAGCTTCCGCAGGCATTTGCCCACATCATGAACAAAGATGACGACGTCCTCAAAGCTGTGAACGCGGTAGTTGGTCACCCTTCCGCGAAACATCTCTTTGCCTAACAGAGAGGGAACTCGCCCACTCTCCATCGACATGTTCATGTAACGTCGGAGCATTCCCTCCGTATACTTTCGATAGAAAGCCAGCTCCGGTGAGATTGCTGCGGGTTCTTCTCTCCTGACCGCGATCTTTGCCGGCGCCGATCTTGCTGCCGATAGAGCCCACAGGTCTGTGAGAACAACTGCGGCCGCGCTCATCGAACACCCCCAACCGAGAGTTCCGCGACAGAGTTGGCGTTGTGACCTACGAAACGCCGGCATCTTCCACGCCTTCGCGGCCGTGGCGCTGGAAACTCCGCTAACTTCTTCGCACATCCATGGCAGTAAACATCCTTTGCGAGTCCGTTTCGGAACCAAAGCGTTCCGCATCCCTCGCATACCTTCAAATCAACACGCAAGTAGTTCATGCTTTCCCTTTCAGGCACACTCTCCCTGGCGAGCCTCGGATCATTGTCCAGCGGTCGAAGGGGCTCGCTCAGGTCTGTTAGGAAGTGTTCACTTCACCGCAGGGGCTCTTTTTACTGTGGCCCGTTACGACGCAGCGCTCACTCGGTTGTTATTCAACTCAATGCGAAGTCATACCTAGGGGAAAGAGTCTGATCAGAACCTCGCATCGGCCATCGGATCGGTCACAGAAGCGGCCTCTTGACGAAGTCGCCCGAGGCCGCTGATGGAAGTTTCAAGGTTATAGCTTTCAACAAACAGGATGTCAACATAACTTTCGGGGCACGACTGTAAATCTAGGAATATGCCCGTTTTCCGCCACTTGCCGACACGGTTCTGATTGCTCATTGATAACGTTTCGCTTATTCTTCGTCTTGCCAAATGATATTTTCCAGCCCCAGGATAGCCTTGTGAACTTCGCCGACCTCCATGAACTGCTTCGTCTCGAACTGGTTCGGCGCATCGAATCGGGCGCCTTGACCGGAACTCGATTGGCGCAGCAAACCGGCTTCCAGCAAGCCCATATTTCCAACTTCCTCAATCGCAAACGAGCCCTCTCGCTCGAGGGCCTGGACCGCGTCTTGGCCGCGCAAAACATCACGATCGACCAGATCCTGCCGCTCGATATCGCCAGCGCGTCGGCTGCGCCTTCGACGGATCTCTCCGAAAGTGTTCCCGTCGTCTCCTCCTCGACCGCCATGGCCGACCCGAGGATCTCCGAGTCAGCCATCATCGAAGTCATCCAGGTCTCCACCGCGAAGCTGTACGACAACCGCACCCGGGTCTATTCGAGACGCGCCAACTGGCAACGCTTCGTCGCGCTCCGTGTCGATGCGCAGCAGGCAGCACCCCTCGATCCCCTCCTGTTTCCCGGCTCGGTGGTCGTCATCGATCGCCATTACAACTCGCTCGCGCCCTACCACTCCCGGCAAGCCAATATCTATGCCGTTCGATGTGGCGCCTCCTTGCTTCTCCGCTTCGTCGAGTTGGACGACGCGCGCCTCATCGTCCGGCCGTACACGGTCACATTTCCGGTCCAACTCATTCCCATCGCCGCCCACGAAACGCCCGCCGACTATCTCGTCGGTCGTGTGTGTCTCGTGATGTCTGAGCTATAGAAACGAGCACTTGGTCGGAGGGGCGATCTCGCGCACGTTGCGATTGCTAAACTTGACCGATGTTGGAAAAACTCTACGCGAAGTGGATGTTCGCTTGGGAAACCGCGCTCACCACACGCGACACGAACCGGATCGTCCGACCGCTGGAGTGGGGGTTCGATTGGCTCGCCGAACCTCCTCGATCCGTGAGCGGCCCCGATCCTCTAACCAGCTCTGGCGGCTCCGATCTCGCAGCCATGGTGGATTTGAACAAAAGATTCGTACAGAACTCCGATCTCTGTTTCTCCTATCAACGCCCGACCGACTATCGCCTCGAACTTCGGCATCCGCTCCTCTTTCCTACCAATGTCCGGCCGTCGACGCTCGCCCAGGACGCCGAGCACAAGCGCCGCGCTGCCTCCGGCGATTCCTCTCCAGCGTCTTTTCTCCGCTTCACTTCACCCGTGCGGACGCGACATCCGGAAAACGACATCGTCAACGCCCGCTGGTATCCCGCACCGGCACGAAAACAGCGCGACAAACCCAGGCAGGCAATCCTCGTCCTTCCGCAGTGGAACGCCGATGCATTCAGCCACAACGCGCTGTGCAGCATCTTCAATCGCTTCGGCGTCTCCGCCCTCCGGCTCTCCAAGCCCTACCACGACATCCGCCGTCCCAACGAACTCGAGCGCTCCGACTTCGCCGTCAGCGCCAACATCGGCCGCACTATCTCCGCCTGCCGGCAGGCAGTCATCGACATCCGTAGCTGCCTGGACTGGCTCGAAGATCAGGGGTACGAGCAGTTCGGCGTGCTCGGCACGTCGCTCGGCAGCTGCTACGCGTTTATTGCCGCCGCGCACGACCCCCGCCTCCAAGTGTGCGCCTTCAATCACGCCTCAACCTGGTTCGGAGATGTCGTCTGGACCGGCCAGAGCACACGCCACATCCGTGCCGCCTTTGAAGCGGCAGGCCTCACCCAGGATCAGGTCCGCGACAGCTTCACCTCCATAAGCCCCATGTCCTACATAGCCCGTTTCGCCGCCAGCCGCAGACGTGTCCTCGTGGTTCATGCGCCTTACGACCTCACCTTTCTCGAAGAGTTCTCGCAGGACTTACTCGCCAACTTCAGCAGCCACAACATCGATTACATCGCCAAAACTCTTCCTTGTGGGCACTACACCACGGGCGAGACTCCGTTCAAATACATCGACGGATGGTATCTCGGTTCCTTCGTCTATCAGGCCTTTCGTCAGCTCGCCGAGCGCTCGGTGGAACCGGACGCCGAGCCTTCGACCGTAACGCCAGCATAGAATCGAGGTATGCCGATCGATTTGAACGCGACCCTCGCCACCTCAGACCCGGAGGTCTTCACCCAGATACAACACGAGGTCGACCGCGAGCACGAAGGTCTCGAAATGATCGCCTCGGAAAACTTCGTTAGCCGGGCCGTGCTCGAAGCAACAGGCAGCGTCTTCACCAACAAATACGCGGAAGGCTACCCCGGCAAACGCTACTACGGAGGCTGTGAGTTCGCCGACGTCGTCGAAGACATCGCGCGCGATCGCGCGAAACGGCTTTTCGGCGCCGAGTACGTCAACGTCCAACCGCACTCTGGATCGCAGGCGAATGCCGCTGCTTTTATGGCCCTGCTCTCGCCCGGCGACTGTATCCTCGGCCTCGACCTCGCCCACGGCGGGCACCTGACGCACGGGCACAAACTCAACTTCTCCGGAAAACTCTATCGGATCGTCGGGTATCAGGTCCGCAAGGACACAGAGGTCGTCGACTACGACGAACTTGAATCAATCGCCGTTCGCGAGAAGCCCAAGCTCATCATCGGTGGGGGAAGCGCCTACCCGCGGCACTTTGATTTCGCACGGATGCGATCGATCGCCGACAAGGTCGGCGCCTACCTGCTCATCGACATGGCGCACTTCGCCGGTCTCGTCGCCGGTGGCGCCCATCCCTCGCCCGTCCCGCACGCTCACGTCGTCACGACGACCACGCACAAGACCCTGCGTGGTCCGCGCAGCGGCATGATTCTCGGGCGCCAGGAGTTCGCTGCCAATATCGATCGAAGTGTCTTCCCTGGACAGCAAGGCGGCCCGCTCATGCATGTGGTCGCCGCCAAGGCTGTCGCCTTCCGCGAAGCTCTTCAGCCGGAGTTCAAGGCCTACGCGCACCAGATCGTCGCAAACGCAAAAGCTCTCGGCGCCGCCATCGCCGACCACGGATATCGCCTCATCTCTGGGGGAACGGACACGCACGTCATTCTCGTGGATGTCTTCGGCCGCGGCATGCTCGGCTCCGAGGCGGAGAATGCTCTCCACGCCGCCGGCATCACCGTAAATAAGAACGCCATTCCCTTCGACACCAACCCGCCCATGAAGCCGAGCGGCATTCGCCTGGGCACGCCCGCGCTCACCACACGCGGCATGAAAGAACGAGAGATGTGCCTTGTGGCAGGCTGGATCGCGGCAGCGCTTGAGCATCGAAGCGACACGGAGAAGCTCGAATCGATTCGCGCCGAAGTCCTCGAACTCGCTGATCGGTTCCCGCTCTATCCGTGGCTGCGCGAAGCCTGATTGCTGGCGCGCATTCCGCTCTAGAAGCCGGCCGGATGCTCTCCCGCGACGCCGAACGAGCGCTCCAGATGCACGCCCACTCGGCCAATCATGCCTTCGTCGAACAAACGCCCGATCAGCGTCACACCGTGCGGCACACGCCGGGCCGGGGTGAACTTCGGCAGCGGCCGGCTGGGGTCTGGGGCCCAGTCGCTCCGAGCCTCCGAGACCTCCACAAACCCGGCTCGCAGCGTCAGCGAAGGGTGCCCGGTGAAGTTCGTGATGGTCAGCATCTCGTCCCGCAGTGAAGGCACTAGCAAGAGGTCGACCTGCGAGAAGACCCGGGCCATCTCCATCGCCACCTTGCGCCGCAGACGGTCTGTCTGAACGTAGTCCACCGCCGAAAGAAAGCGCGCCTGCCGAAACGTGTTGGGCCAGGCGTCCGGCACCTGCGCCCTCAACGTGTGGTCCTTTCCGCTCAACGTAAGCTCCTCAAACGCAGCAGCCGCTTCGGCAAACAGAATCAGGTCAAGATTGTCGTAAGGCCAGTCCGGGATCGAAACCTCGACCGGCCGCATGCCGAGCTTCTTTACCGTCTCGATCGCCGCTCGATCGACATCGGTCGCCGGCGCCTCTTTCATCCAGCCCGGAAAGTATCCAACCCGCAGCCCCTCGACAGATGCGTTCGCGTCGTAGTCCAAACGGCTCGGAACACTCGAGACATCTGCAGAATCTGGCCCGGAGATCGCTCTTAGCACGAGCATCGTGTCCTCAACTCCACGCGCCATCGGCCCCAGCTTGTCGAGCGACCAGCACAGCGTCATCGCACCATCGCGCGGAACGCGTCCATACGTCGGTCGAAGCCCGGTCACACCGCAACGCATCGAGGGGCTGACGATACTTCCGCCCGTTTCGCTTCCGATCGCGAAGCCAACCAGACCCGCCGCGGTCGCCGCTCCTGGACCTGCACTCGACCCCGACGACCCCTCCTCCAGCAGCCAGGGATTCATCGTCTGACCCCCGAACCACACATCATTCAACGCCAACGCGCCCAGGCTCAGCTTGGCCACCAGCACCGCACCCGCCTCTCGCAGGCGCACCACCACCGTCGCATCCGAAGTCGGAATTCGGTCGCGAAACGGCTCCGCCCCGTAGGTCGTCGCGATCCCCGCCGTATCCAGCAGGTCTTTCGCGCCCCACGGAATCCCATGCAACGGCCCGCGATAGTGCCCCGCCGCAATCTCCCGATCCGCCTGTCGCGCTTGCGTGAGCGCCGTCTGATCCGTCAGCGTGATGACACACCGCAGCTTCGGGTCCAGCCGCCGCAGACGTTCGAGATAGATGCCCGTCAGCCGCTCGGAGGTGATCTTTCTGCTCTCGATCCATCTTGAAAGGTCCGTGACCGGAGCAAACGCAATCTCTGCATCGTCGCCCGGCAGAGGTCTCGGTCCGGTCGAACTCCGCAGAAACCGGTCCGCGGGAGGCATCCCCATGCTTCCGGCCGCCTGCGCAGGATCGCACCTCGACCACGGCGCTACACCGTCTTCAAGCGCGACCTTCCGTGGCCCGACTCGACGCTCGTAGAGCGGCGCCATGGCGCTCCGCCAGTTGCCCGCGGCCTGAGCCCGATCCACGTCCGTCAGGTGCACCTGGACCAGCTTCTCGGCTTGAGCAAACGTCTGTGCGTCCACCTCCGGACCCACGGCCGGAGCCGTCCCAAATGCGGGTGGCGCCCCCGGCGGCAGCTGCTCGGCAGCTCCCGCGGGAGTTTGCTCGCTGCCAAACGCAGCTCTAGCTACCACAAGACCTACAGGTGCCGTTGCCAGAAACTTCCGGCGCGTCGTCAAAAGACATACCTCCTTCTACTAAGCCGAACCTGCACGTTCCTGAGCAATGGGCACAGCTATTTCTATCGATCAGCTACGCCCTGCGACGGTACCGGATCGCAAACTCGTATCCCGCATTCGGCGGAAACAGAGTCGAAACCAGCCGCAGGCGTTCGGCAAGGGCAGGCGCGGCCAAGAGCGGATACTCCCGTTCCCGCAGTTCGGAGTAGTCGAAGTCCACAGCCAGCGAGAGCAAATAGATCGCAATCGCATCGGAGAATGCCGCCTCACAGAAACTCAGCTTCGCCTTCTCGTCGACGGCCGGCTTTGCTCCGGCCTTCGCGCTCGCCAGAGCCCGCCCGCGGCTCTCCGATGCATCCTGGCTCGTCTCACCCCGAACCTCCGCGAGCGCCTGCTTCCAGGCAAGCTCCGCAAAGCTCTCCGGAACACCTGCGATGTCCACAAACGCGTGACCTACATTGATGAAAAACTCAAAGCACAGCGCAAACCGATCGTTCAAGAGTCGGGTCGAGATGAACACCGCGTCCGTCGATCCCAGAACTACATTCCGATGGCAGATCGCCTGCTCCCCAAGCTCGGGTGTAAACGCCGGCGCAACCATGGTCGGCTCCTCACGACACGACCGGCCAGCCACCGGTGCACTCGGCCCCATGCCGGCCTGGTCCGTCGCCGGTCCGTCCTCCAGCTCGCCCATCGCGAGCGGCACAAAGTAGTACGCCGTCTCCTTCAACGCTCCGGCGATCGACGCAGGCACCGCCTGCACCATGCGCTCCAGTTCGTTGCCGTCCAGGTGAGTATCCCCGAACGCCGCGAAGTACACTCCGTTGGGCGACCGGCGCACCGCTGTCTCGCGGGCGACCTGTTCTGCAGCGACAAGGCTGATCGAAGCGCTCTCTGCCATAAGCCGCTATTCTATCTGGTATGACCAGTCCGTCCCAACGCATTGCACGAGGGGCTCAGAAACCCGTCCTCCCCTCCCTCGACAAGGCGGCGGCTGGAACGTACTTTGGCGTCCCTCTCGGCGATCTCGGCTGGTTCAGCACACTCCTAATGTCTTTCGCTGCCGGCTTTATCGCCTTCTTCGCCGCAACCTTTCTTGCCATCCTCACGATTCTCATCCTCAATACTGCGACCCATGGCACGGTTGATTACGCCCTCAGCTATCGGCGCGTCGGCCTCCCCGCGGGCCTGCTTGTCCTCTCGGCGGCACTCGTCTTCCTCGGCCGGCTTTGGATTCTTCGTCAACTGCGCCAGGCGTAAGTCAACTCCCCTTCCCGCAAAGCACCGCTGCCGCGCTCACTTGCCCCTCTGCGGTCTGCTATGCTCGCCAGCAAAGCTCAACTTCCAGAAGGTCCGCCATCTATGCGTCTCGTCTTCAGGTCTGTGCGCTCTCTGATCTGCACGGCCACCCTCGCTTTTCCATGCCTGCACATCTCCGCCGCGGAGACGAAGAAACCTGCAGATCCATCGTTCTACGGTCCGCAGCCTCTCTCCGAGAACCTCGATCTCACCATGTACGCCCGCATCCGTGAGGAAGGCTTCAAGCACTCGCACGTGATGGAGTTCGCCGGCGCGCTCTCCGATGACATCGGCCCACGACTCACCGGCTCACCAAACATGGCCAAAGCCAACGCCTGGACGCGCGACACTCTCTCCGCCGTCGGCTTGCAGAACGCGCGCCTCGAAGATTGGGGCGAGTTCGGCATAGGCTGGCAGCAGATCAATACCTGGGTTCGCCTCGTCTCGCCCGATCTGGAACCGCTCTGGGCACAGGCCGCGCCCTGGTCCCCGGCTACCAAGGGTCCCGTCACCGCGGACGTCGTCTACGTCGAGCTCACCGACGAGGCCGGGCTCCAAAAGTACAAAGGCAAACTGGGCGGAAAGATCGTCCTCCTTGGCGCGATGCGCCCCACCCCCGACCTCGACCAGCCGCTCTTTCGTCGCTACACCCGCGAAGACCTGCAAGCATTGGAGACCTACGAAGGTGACAGCAACCGCGCCAACTCCACCGAAGCACAGGCGCGCATCGCCGATCGTCGCCGCCTCTCCGATCTCCGCAAATCTGCTCTGAAGCTCATGGTGTCTGAAGGCGTCGTCGCGATCCTTACGCCCTCCCGCGACAGCAGAGAAGGCGGCGGCACCGGCATCATCTTCGATGACAACGGCGCAAATCTCGTCCGCGGCGCGCAGACCCGGGACAACGCCGTCACCATCCCCAACGCCGTCATGATGATCGAGCACTACAATCGCCTCGCTCGTCTGCTCGAAAATCACGTACCCGTAAAACTCGAGGTCAACATCGAAACCCGGTTCACCGGAGATCACGAGCACGGCTTCAACACCGTCGCTGAAATCCCCGGAAACGACCCGCAGCTCCGCAAGGAGGTCGTCATGGTCGGCGGCCACCTCGATAGCTGGATCTCCGGCACCGGCGCCACCGACAACGGCGCAGGCTCCGTGGTCGCCATGGAAGCAGTCCGCATCCTCAAAGCGATCGGCTTCAAACCGCGCCGCACCATCCGCATCGCCCTCTGGTCCGGCGAAGAGCAGGGCCTCTTCGGCTCGCTCGGCTACGTCAAGCAGCACTTCGGGACCTTCGCTGACCCCCAAAATGTCGATCCGAACGTACCGACCTTCCAGCGTTCCCACGGCCCACTCACCACAACCCGCGAGTGGGAGACCCTCGACGCCTACTACAACCTGGATAACGGCACCGGCAAGGTGCGCGGCGTCTACACGCAGGAAAACTGGGCCATCGCACCCATCTTCCAGCAGTGGATCGCGCCTCTCAAAGACCTCGGCGTCAGCACGGTCTCCTCTCGCAACACCGGCGGAACCGACCACCTCTCCTTCGACGCCGTCGGTCTCCCCGGATTTCAGTTCATCCAGGACCCCATGGACTACGAGACCCGCACCCATCACTCGGACATGGACACCTTTGACCGGCTTCACGCGCTCGACCTCGAACAGGCCGCCGTCGTCGAAGCCATCTTCCTCTACAACACCTCCGAGCGCGACGCGATGATGCCGCGCAAACCGTTCCCCCACCCAGAAACCGAACGGGAGAGATCTGCGCCGTTGCCCAACGTCTACCCAAACGCAGCGCCCGCACCGGACGACGGCAAGCCCGGAACTCCAGGCGACCCAGCCCGCAGCCCGCACAGCTGACGCCAAGCCGCGGATCTAGTCACGCAACGTTGCCGATACGATCCGTCCAGCCGATCCTCGCACCTCTAATCCATCCGCCCGGTCAGCGAAGTAGCGGGCGTTGATCTCCACCGCGCCAAGATCGTCGATCGCGTCAAACTCTTGCAGCTCTCGCTCTACGTCTGCGGGTGTAAAAAATAACCGAAACGGTTCTCCGGCAAGCGCGACTCGGCTGCTCAGTGATTCATGGGCCAGCTTTTCCGCGGGACTAAGCACCTGAGCCGGCTGACCATAGTCAAACGCCAAACCGCTTCCGGGCTGGCTCGATGCGATAAAGCGGATCGTCCCTCGGAAGGCTTCAAGCGTCAGGTACGGTACCACGCCCAGCATCGAGTAGAAGGTCCGACTCCGCCCGTCGAATCCCTCCTCAACTAAACGTTCTCGAAGCTGTTCGCGTTCAAAATCGACCGGCACATAATGCACGCTGTCCGGGATCGCCGTTCCGCTCTCCCGCAGCAGATCGCGCTTCCATGCCTGCGTGGCCGGATGGTCCACCTCAAACACCTCGAGCTCCGGGTACGGGTTGCGATACGCAAAGGTGTCCAGCCCCGCCCCAAGCACCACATACTGCGTCGCACCGGCCCGCACAGCCCGTCTCAGAACATCCTCGACAAACTGGCTGCGTGCCACAAGAAACGCCCGCAGTCCAACCGAAAACGGCCGATCCGGCCGGGTCGGTGTTCGCCGAAGATCCTCCGCATACGCTCGCCCCAAGATGCGCACAGCCAGCGGGTCTTCAAAAACCAGGGGACGATCAAGGATCTGGTGCGCCGCTCGCCGAAGCGCCACGCGCAGAGCCGTTCGCGAGGGAGCAGACGCGTCCATTATGCGAGGAACCCTGCCCAGACGAGCAATCCTGCCAAACCGCCCCAATCTGTACCCGAGCTCACGCCTCTAACCGCCAGAAGCCGTCATCCAGCCCAATGCCTGCGTCAGATATGCCTTCATATCCTTGCGCGGGACAATCGCATCCAGAAATCCATGCTGCAGAAGAAACTCCGAGCGCTGAAATCCCTCCGGCAACTTCTGCCGAATCGTCTGCTCAATCACACGCGGCCCCGCAAATCCGATCAGCGCCCCCGGCTCCGCGATGTTCAAATCGCCGAGCATCGCGAAGCTTGCCGTAACTCCGCCCGTCGTCGGATCCGTCATCACCGAGATATACGGAATCCGCTCATCGTCGAGCTTGGCCAAACCCGCGGAGATCTTCGCCAATTGCATCAGCGACGCAATCCCCTCCATCATCCGCGCGCCACCTGAAGCCGCCACCAGGATAAGCGGCCGTCGCGTCGTCAACGATCGGTCCACCGCACGAGCGATCGTCTCTCCCACCACCGCGCCCATGCTCCCACCGATAAAGCTGTACTCCATCACGCTCAGCACGACGGCATGAGGTCCAAGATCGCCAACCGCGGTCACGATCGCATCGTTCAGACCCGTCTTCGCCTGTGCCTCCGCCAACCGCCGCTTATACGGCTTCAAATCCGTGAACTGCAGAGGATCCGTCGACCGCAGCTCAAGATCCACCAACTGATACCCCGGCTCGAGCAGATCGGCGATCCGCGACCGCGCATCGATCCGAAAGTGATACTCGCACTTCGTGCAGACCTGCTGGTTGCCCTCGAGATCCGCCTTCCAGATGATCTGCCGGCACTCGGGGCATCGCACCCACAGACCCTCCGTGCGAACGGTCTTCTGCTCGTCGTTGATGATCTCGTGATCTTCGCGCTTGAACCAGGTCATGTTCGATCAGGGCCGTGCATGGCAATCCCTCTATTGTAGCGGCCCGCGTTGGCCCTAAACCCGAGACATACGGAGTTCGCCTTCAGTGTCCGCCGTGATACGGATGACCGGCCAGGATCGTCAGCGCCCGGTATATCTGCTCACAAAGCACAACCTGCGCAAGCGCGTGCGGCAACGTCATCCTGCCGAGCGAAAGCAGCAGATCCGCCCGCGTCCGAGCCACCGCAGACCAGCCATCCGCGGGTCCAATCGCCAGTGCCAGCAGCTGCACGCCCCCATCGCGCCAACCTCCGACGCGGCCTGCAAACTGCTCCGACGTAAGCATCTGCCCCGCACTGTCGGACAAGACAAGCGTCGCTGCCGTCCGCCCAGACCTTCGCTCTGCCCACTCAAACAGCAGATCCTCTGCCGCGAAGACCTGCCGCTCGCACACCATGTACGGCCGGCATCGCTCCACGTACTCGTCGCACATCCGGTCCGCGGCCAGGCCCTTCAGCCGAGAGCGCGTAGCCGAAACCGAGCAAACCACGATCTTCACAACTCAGAGTCCATGCTCCGCTCCCCGTCCCTGAACACCTACTCTGTCCGCTTCGGAGTCGCCCTGCGCTTCACCGGAGTCTTCAGCGCCGTCCTGGCCCCCGCCCGCACCGCGGACACCTTCTTGGCTGCCTTCGCCCGTACAGGTTTCTCCTCGGGGCCGGCAGAGTCCGTCGCCTCGACCGCCTTCACAGCCTTCACAGCCTTCTTCGCGACCCTCTTCTTCCCGCGCTCTTCCCCATCCCTGGATGCCGCCAGCTTCTCCTCCGTAGCTCCCTTCAACTCAGCACCAAGCTCGGCCACACTCACCGTCACAGCCGACTTCCGCAACCGCTCCAGACCGTAGTACGCACGCTTCTCCGCCGAAAACACGTGAACGATAAAGTCCACATAGTCCATCAGCACCCACTCTCCCTGGCGCCGTCCTTCAACCGAATTTGGATAAACGTTGAAGTCGCGCTTGAGCCGAATCTCAATCTCGTCCGTGATGGCAACATTCTGTCGATCGTTTGTTCCGTTGCAAATCAGAAAGTAGTCCGACAACCCACTCTCGTTCGGATCAAGCGCAAGAATGCGTATATCTTCGGCCTTCTTGTCTTCGCACGCCGCAGCCGCGGCAAGAAGCAGGCGGTAACTTTCAATTGAGGGCATGGATCTCCTTACCATCATCCTAGCCGCTGTCCTCGCACCGGCCAAGCCACGCCTTTTACGCAGAGGTCCGGTACAGCCTGTGCTCCTCGATATACGCCCACACCGGCCCTGGGATCAGTTCCGCGCAATCCTCCCTCGCCGCCAGTCGCTCGCGCAACTCCGTCGCTGAAACGTCCTCCGCAACCCCGTCCAGCATGTGAACTCTCGCCCTCTCGTCCACACTCAACGGCATCTCGGACAGGTCCGCAAGCGAGTACCCCGGCCGGCTCACCACGATCCACTCAGCCATTTGCAGCAACTGCCGGTACGCTCGCCATTTCGGCAAACTAAGGAAGCTGTCCGCCCCCACAAGAGCAAAGATCTGAGCTGTCCTGGGCAGCGTCTGCCGCAACTCAGTCAGCGTCTCCACCGTAAAGTTCGGCAGACCATCGGCCCGCGGAGCATCCAGATCGGATACCCCGAACTCCGGTCTGAGCGTTGCCGCAAGCGTCGTCATCGCGAGTCGGTCCGCATAGCTCGCACTCATGCCACCCGCCTTCAACGGTTGCCGCCCCGCCGGTGTAAACAAAACCGTATCGAGCGCGAATGCCCGAACCGCCGCTCGCGCAATCGCCACATGGCCGCGATGCGGCGGGTCAAAACTTCCTCCAAAGAACGCGACCCGAGGACTCCGGCCGTCACCAGCATCGGTCCGATCTACCGCTTCAGTCTCCGAAGATCCCAGCACATCCGCCACCGCAGCCCAAAGACTCAGATCGCGCGACCGCGCGCAAACGGTGGCGGCGGTGGATTCGTCGGCTTGCGTTTTCCCTCGGGCACAGCCTCCTGCTCCAGCACCATCGGCCGATGCGTCGCAACCAGATCCGCCAGCCCATACTTCAGCGCGTCCACACCCTCTCCGGTCACCGCCGAAATCTTGTAAAACGGCAGCTTGCGCCGCTTCGCCATGGCTGTCAGGCGCTTCAACTTGTCAGGATTGGCAACATCCGCCTTCGCCGCCACAAGCACGGTCGGCTTGGCGGCCAGCGCCGGATCAAAGCTGCGCAGCTCCTCCGTGATCACCTTGAAGTCCGCAACCGGATCCGGCCGGTCAGTCGCGTCCGACACATCCACCAGATGCACAATCACACTTGTCCGCTCAATGTGACGCAAGAACTGAATGCCGAGACCCGCGCCCAGATGCGCCCCCTCAATCAAACCCGGCAGATCCGCGACAGTAAACGACCGCTCATGCGGCCAATCGCCGACAGAGACCACGCCCAGGTTCGGCTCCAGCGTTGTGAACGCATAATCGGCGATCTTCGGTCGAGCCGCCGAGAGCCGCGAAATCAGCGTCGACTTACCCACATTCGGGTACCCGACCAGCCCCGCATCCGCCAGCAGCCGAAGCTCCAGCCGATACGTCCGCTCTTCTCCGGCGCGCCCTAGCTCGTGCTCACGTGGCGCCTGGTGCGTACTGGTCGCAAAATGCTGGTTGCCGCGCCCTCCACGTCCACCCTTGGCGATGATGATCGTCTCGTCAGGCTGCGAAAAATCGTGAACCAGCTCACCCGTCTCGTCGTCGTACAACAGAGTCCCCACAGGCACCTTCAGGGTCGTCGCCTCGCCGGCAAATCCCGTGCAATTCGACCCCAAACCATGCCCGCCACGCTGCGCCTTATGCTCCGGATTGAACCTGAAGTGCACCAGGGTGTTGTGGCTCAGCGAAGACGACATCAGGATGTCGCCGCCGTGCCCTCCATCCCCGCCCGAAGGCCCACCCCGCGGAACAAACTTCTCCCGCCGAAACGCCATGCAGCCGTTGCCGCCGTCCCCAGCCTTGATCCGAATTCGCGCTTCATCAATAAACATCGGCACCTCCAGTCTAAATCCACTTTCATGGCTATTGCCTCAACTCCTGACCGTCCTGTTTACCTCCAATTCATCGCCTCATGACATCCTTCAGATCGTCCGCCCAAAAGCTCGTCTACACCTCGCCCTGGAACCGCGCCAGATCCAGGCATTCGAGGACGCGAAATCCAAGTCCGCTCAACACGGAGGAGATCCAGAAGTGTATTCAAAGATTTACCCCAAGAACCTCTTCATTGCCTGCCTCTTGGCCATCGCCGCCTCTCTTCCTGCCATCGCACAATCCACCACCCAGGGCGGCATCGCCGGAACCGTCTTCGATGCCGGCGACGCCGTCATTCCAAACGCCGCAATCGTCATCCGCAACGCAGGCACCAACGCCGAGGTCAACCTCACCTCCGACGCCGCCGGCTTCTTCAAAGCGCCGCAGCTCGCCCCCGGAACCTACATCGTCACCGTCTCTGCACCCGGTTTCAGCGAGCAGCGTTCGAGTGATGTCGTGGTCCAAGTCAACCTCGTCACCGAACTCAATCAGCACCTGCAGGCTGGCGAACAATCTCAAGTCGTGGACGTTATCGCCACCACACCCGTGCTCAACTTCGAGTCGCCTGTCTTCGGCGGCCATCTCTCCAACACCGAAATAGAAGCCATCCCGATCAACAATCGGCGATGGTCGGCGCTCGCCCTCACCACCCCCGCCGTCACCCCCAACAGCGACGGCTTCGGCCTGCTCAGCTTCCGCGCCATCAGCCCGCTACTCAACAACATCGAGATCGACGGCGCCGATGACAACCAGGCCTTCTTCTCCGAGGAACGCGGCCGCACCCGCGCCGGCTATTCCACCTCCCAGGTCGCCGTGCGCGAGTTCCAGGTCAACACCGGCGTCTACTCCACCGAGTTCGGCCGAGCCGTCGGCGGCGTCGTCAACTCCGTCACCAAAAGCGGCAGCAACAGCCTCCACGGCGAACTCTACTTCTACAATCGCAACTCCAGCCGCTCCGCCTTCCAACCCTTCGCCACCAACACCACCTACAACAGCACCACCAACGCCTACATCACCGCACCCTACAAGCCCAAGGACAACCGCAACCAATACGGCGTCGGCGTCGGCGGCCCACTTATCCGCGACCGACTCTTCTTCTTCTACGCCTTCGACCAGTTCAAGCGAAACTTCCCAGGCACCGCCCGCGCCAACAATCCCAACGCCTTCTTCACCGCGCCCGATGCAAATCTACCTTCCGGCTACACCTGCAACTTGTCGACCGGAGCGGTCACCGCGCCCACCGGCAGCCCTGCCGCCAGCACGATCGACACGCAAGCCTGCCTCCTCTCCGCTCGCCTCAAATACACCAGCTACGCCGCGGGCGCATCCGCCTACAACGCCCAGCTCCAGGCGCTCCTCCCTGACCTCGGCACCGTCCCTCGTAAAGGCGATCAGATGATCAACACACCCAAGCTCGACTGGCAGATCTCCGGCAAACAACACCTCAGCGGCCTCTACCACCGCCTTCGCTGGGATTCGCCCGGCGGCGTCCAGACCCAGTCCACCAACACCTACGCCATCGACTCCTTCGGCACCGACTTCGTCAAACTCGACTACGGCGTCGCCATCCTCGAAAGCCTCTTCAGCCCTCGCCTCTCGAACGAACTCCGTTACCAGTACGGCCGCGAGCTCAACGACGAAGGCCTCCAGAACCCCAGCCCCTACACCGTGCAGAACCTCACCAACAGCACCGGCGTACCCACCTATGTCAGCCTCTACACCACAACCGGCTTCAATCTAGGCGCACCGTACTACAGCTTCCGCGTCGCCTACCCCGACGAACGTAAATGGCAGATCGGCGACACCGCCAGCCTGCTCCTCGGCAAGCACAACCTGAAGTTCGGAGAAGATTTCCTCCACAACTTCGACCTCCAGAACAATCTCTACCAAGGCAACGGAGCCTACACCTACAGCTCCAGCATCGTGAACTACTTCAGCGATCTGCTCAGCAAAGCCGCCACCTGCAACGCCACCGGCAGCGGCGTCGGCTCAGCGGCCCAAGGCTTTTACCCCTGCTACAACAGCTTCGCCCAGGGCTTCGGCCCCTCTACCTTCCAGCTCAGCACGCAAGACTACGGCGTCTTCGTCCAGGACGACTGGAAAGCCACACCCCGGCTCACCCTCAACCTCGGCGTCCGCTACGACTACGAGAAACTGCCCGCTCCCTACTCCGGCTTGACCACACTCCCGCAAACGACCAACCACCCGAGCGACAAAAACAACGTCGCTCCCCGCATCGGCTTCGCCTGGGATCCCTACGGCCTTGGCAAAACCGTCCTGCGCGGCGGTTACGGCATGTACTACGGTCGCATCTTCAACGCCCTCATCCTGAACACCTACATCAACACCGGATCGCCCAGCACACAGACCAGCTACAGCTTCGGCCCAACCACCGCCGGCGCACCTCTGCTCCCAAATGTAGCCGCGGCTCCACCACCGCCCACCGCGACCGGACCCAACGTCCAGTACTTCGCCAAAAACTTCCAGAACCCCATGGCCCAACAGTTCGACCTGGCCGTCCAGCAAGACCTCGGCCACCAGACCGTCCTCTCCGTCAGCTACCTCGGCGCCCTCGGCCGTGAGCTGCCGAACTACCTGAACCTGAACCTCAACCCGGCAAACACCTACAACTTCAACTACGTCGTCGGCGGCACAAACGGCAACTGCGGTCCGCTCGCCTGCGGAAGCATCGTTCCCGTCAAGGTCTACTCCAATCGCACCCAAAACGATCCAACCAAGCCAAGCGTCTATGTCTACAACACGCCGAATCCAACCTTTGGCTCCACAACAGAACTCATCAGCAACATCAATTCGAGCTATCACGCGCTTACCGTCGAGGTGCAAAAACGCGCCTCCGGCATCCTCAGCTTCGACGCAAACTACACCTGGGCGCACGCTCTCGACTTCAACCAGAACGCCAGCACCCAGGCCGGCACCAACGGCTGGTTCGACCCCTTCGGCAACGCCCGCGCCAACTACGGCAACTCCAACAACAACGTCCCGCAGCGAGTCGTCGGCTGGGCCATCCTCAACTCACCCCGCCTCTCAACCGACTCCGCCCTCAAATACATCGCCAACGGCTGGTCGCTCAAACCCCTCTTCCAGATGCAGTCCGGTCTCCCCTACTCGCTTACCGTCAGCGGCACCGTCCCGAACCAGTGCTACGTCCAAGGCTGCCTGGAAGCCAACAGCTCCGGCCTGGGCGGCACCGGCATCAGCTACATCCCCGCCATCGGCCGCAACACCTTCCGCTACCCACGCACCATCGACCTCGACGCCCGTGTGCAGAAAGACTTCACCATCGCCGAGCGCTACAACCTCCAGCTCATCGGCGAAGCCTTCAACCTCGCCAATCACCAAAACGTCACCGGCATCAACGGCACAGGGTACTCACTCAACACTGTGTCTCCACCGGCAGGCAACCCGGCTCCTCCCACCTCCACGCTCGTCTACCAGCCCACCTTCGGAACCGTCACCTCGGCAAACTCCAACAACGTCTACCAGGTCCGCCAGATACAGCTGGCCCTGCGCCTGCTCTTTTAGACCGAACACAGACACACTCCCCTCCAGATCAGGGTGGTAGCTTCGGCTGCCACCCTCGCTCTTTGCACCACACCTCTCGTCCCCCAAACGAGGCATTCTCCCCTCCGCGCAAAAGCCCTACCTTGAACCTGACCCGTGAGTGTTCTCCCCTTTCTCTTCACCTCACCGGTCATCAGAGCCGCACCCGGACACCGCTGGGATGTCGGCCTGACCTCCTCCTCTCTGCTCCGTGGGTCAGAAGTTCGATCTCGTTCCGGGAAGACGCCCATGCGGTTGGAGGTCGAAGACCTGCGGTATACATCCTCTCGTGCGAGGGCTCGCCTCCCCACAGAGCTCAGGCGAGCCCTCGCGCGATACCTTGCTGTCCCCCTGTTTCTCGGCTTCATCAGCACACCCTCACGCGCCCAAAGCCCAGTCGATGGCGCCGTTCACGGCTTCGCCATCGACGCCCAAGGCATCGTTGTCCCCAGCGCGAAGGTTGCCATCACCAACAGCTCTACCGGCTTCTATCGCGAACTCAGAGCCTCCCGCTCCGGCGAGTTCTTATTCGGCGGTCTACCCGCGGCTGACTACGTCCTCATGATCGAGGCTCCAGGTCTACGCCGTCTCGTCCTCCCGCATACCTCTGTCGAACTCGGCGGCACCACCGAAATTACCTCCCGCCTTCCGCCCGGCGCCTTCACCACCGCAGTCACTGTCACCGCGGAAGACGAAGGCGGCAACAGTCCCGAAGAGGGTGGCGCCAGCTCCACAACCTCCTCCGTCGTCACCGCGCACGAAATCGAAAGCCTCCCGGTCGACGGACGCCACTGGCAGACCTTCGCCCTCCTCACCCCCGAGGCCAACCCGGACGCCGACGACCTCGGCCTCCTTAGCTTCCGCGGTCTCGCTTCCACGCAAAACAGCAGCAACATCGACGGAGCCACCGACGATCAGAGCTACGGCGCCACCCCGCGCGGCTCCGGCACGGAAAGCGGTACCGAAACCGAAGACGAGGCCGAAGGCGAAACCGGTGACACCGCCGACCGCAGCTTCGAAGCCGGCGCCGGTCCCGGACGACACGCCGGCGCGTCCTACACCTTCTCGCAAGCCGCCGTCGAAGAGTTTCGCGTCAGCGGCCAGAACTACTCCGCTCTCTACGGCCACGCCTCGGGCGGCGTCATCTCCACCGTCTCCAAAAGCGGGTCGAACGACCTCCACGGATCTGTGTTCTACCTTCTGCGCACCAGCGCTCTCGCCGCCACCAACCCGTTCTCGGTGGCAACCAGCTATGCCGGCGGCATCGTCTCCACCCATCTAGTCAAACCGCACGACCTCCGTCAGCAATTTGGCTTCAGCCTTGGCGGCCCGATCCGTCGCGACAAGATCTTCTTCTTCGGTACCAGCGACATCCAGCGCCGCAACTTCCCGGCCGTCTCCTCACCCGCCGATCCCGCCTTTTACAACCTCACCGCCACCCAAACCGCCCTTCTGGCCAATCGCGGGGTCAACGCCGCCAAAATCAACGCCGCCCTCAACTACCTGAACAGCCTCTCCGGCCTCGTCCCTCGCCAAGCCAACCAGACCGTCAACTTCGCCAAAATCGACTGGCAACAAACCGCCAGAAGCCACTTCAGCCTGCAGTACAACCGCGCCCGAACCAGCTCGCCGGCGGGAGTCCGGCAAGCCCCCGTCGTCAGCCGCGGTGTATCCTCGCTCGGCAGCAACTCTCTCCACATCGACTCCGTCCTCGGCAGTTGGCTCTGGTCGCGATCCGCCCGCTTCAGCAACGACCTCCGCCTCCAGTACGCCCGCGATCTCCAGGCCGAGCAGCCCCAGACACCCGCCCCGCAGGAAGCCGCGGTCGGCCCCGGCGGCTTCGCCCCGGAGATCTCCATCGGCCCGCAAGGCTTCATCTTCGGTACACCCGCCTCGCTCGGCCGGCGCGCCTATCCCGACGAACATCGGTACGAGCTCGCCGACAACGTCAACCTCGCCTTCGGCCGTCATCTCCTGCAAGCCGGCGCGGACATCAGCTTTCTCCACGACTCCGTCGACTCCCTCGCTAACCGCGAAGGCACCTTCCAGTACGACAGCGGCATCGGTAACGGCAAAGCCGGCGGTCTGGTCGACTGGATCACCGACTTCACCTTCGACGTCCACGCTCCCCGAAGCGGTGGCTGCCCCTCCATCAACGCCGCCCTGCACTACTTCTGCTACCACTCCTACACGCAAAGCTTCGGCGGGCAGAGCGTCGCCTTCCACACGGAGGAATGGGCCGCCTTCGTCCAGGACAGCTGGCGCCTCCGCCGCGGCCTCACCCTCGGCGCGGGCCTCCGCTACGAGTACGAACTCCTCCCCTTCCCACAGCAGCCAAACTTCCTCCTCGACCATACCTTCGGCTCCCGTGGAGCAACCAGCATCTTTCCCGAGGACCGCAACAACCTCGGTCCGCGCGCCAGCCTCGCCTGGGAACCCTTCGGCTCAGGACGCGGCCTCATCCGCATCGCTTACGGCCTCTACTTCGGCCGCCTCCCCGGAGCCACCATCCGCAGCGCCCTCATCAACACCGCCCAGCCCTCCTCCGCTACCCGCATCCGCCTCTTCCCGACGACCATCGCCGCTTGCCCGCAGGTACCCACCAACGGCTTCGGCTACGTCTGCTCCTACCTTGGTCAGCCTCCCGCCGCCGTCAGCACCACAACCTCGGCCATGGTCTTCGACCGTCGGTTCCGCCTTCCCGCCATTCAGCAAGGCAGCTTCAGCCTGGAACGGGACATCGCCGCCGGCATCACCGGGAGCGCCACCTACCTCCTCAACCTCGACCGGCAACTCCCCAGCTCCGTCGACATCAACGTTCTCCCCTCCACCAGCACACGCGTCTTCCAACTCCAGGGCGGCGCCGGATCCCGCTTCGTCCACGACGGCGTCACCTTCGCTGTCCCGTTCTACAGCCAGCGGGCCAACACCAGCTTCGGCCCCGTCACCGACATCACCTCGTCCGTCAACGGCAGCTACAACGCCATGGTGCTCGAAGCCCGCCGTCGCAGCCGAGGCAACCTGGACCTGCGCATCAGCTGGACTTGGTCCAAGGCCATCGACGACGGCGAATCGAGCGGCGCCGTCCCGCGGACCAACACCCAGTTCGACCCCTACACCAACCGCTACGACAAGGCGCTCTCCTCCCTCAACTTCCCTCACAAAGTCGTCGCGAGCGCGGTCTGGCGTCCCTCCGTCCGCTCGGAAAAGCCCTGGATCTCCCGAACCCTTAACGGCTGGCTTCTCGCCCCCATCTTCTCCGAGCACAGCGGCAAGCCCTACAGCTACGACATCTTCGGCGGCTCCAGCCTCTCCGGCGGACACCAAAGCATCAACGGCTCCGGCGGCGCCGCCTACCTCCCAAGCGTCGGTCGCAACGTCCTCCGGATGCCCGACACTTTTAACCTCGATCTCCGCATCAATCGCGAGATCAAGCTCCGAGACTCCGTCCATCTCCAGGCCTTCACCGAAGTCTTCAATCTCCCGAACCACATCAACTACACCGGTGTCACTCGCCGAGCCTTCCTCGCCGGCACGCTCGCAGACGGCGTCACACCGCTCGTCTTTCAGGACGCTGCAACCGTCGCCGCCGAAGGTCTCAACACACGTCCCTTCGGCGCCTTCACAGCTTCCTCCATCGGCGAAGCCCGCGAACGACAGGTCCAGTTCGGCCTTCGGCTCGAGTTCTAGCCTCCAACGTTCGGCCCTCATCCGCCACCCCGAGCCCAAGTGCCCGGAACGAACTCAGATCGACCGCATCTAAACTCGCAGAAGCCACGGAGATCGACAGAAAGATGAGCCTGGGTAGTCTGATCGCGCAGCACGAGTACCCATTCACCCTGCTCGGTGTCTTTGTAGCCGGCCTCGGCCTCCCCATGCCGCTCTCCGTCATGCTTCTTGCAGCCGGCGCAGCCGCGCACGGAGGCGGTCTCCATCCCATGGCACTCCTCCCCGGCGTCTGGATCGCCGCCATGGCAGGAGACACCGTCCTCTACCTCGGTGGCCGATACACGGGCTGGTGGCTCCTCGCCGGTCTCTGCCGCCTCACCACCAACCCCGAGCAGTGCATCTTCCGTTCCGCCGACTACTTCTACCGCCGCGGCCCCAAAGCCCTTCTCTTCGCCCGATTCATCCCTGGCCTCGGCGCCATGGCCGCTCCCCTCGCCGGCAGCCTCAACATGCGTCTAACGCGCTTTCTCCGCCTCGACGCCGTCGGCGCTATCCTCTACACCACCACCTGGGTCATGGCCGGTTATCTCTTCTCGGGCGCCATCCACCAGATCGAAAACGCCATCTCCCACATCGGACACGCGGTCCTCTTCTGCGTTGCCCTGCTGGCGGGCGGCTACGGCATCAGCTGGATCATCTTCGCCCTGCGCGCCCGCAAGTTCGCCGCCATCGAGCGCGTCCCCGCCACCACGCTTCAGGAACGCCTCCAATCCGCCAGCCCCGATCGCCTCGTCATCATCGCCGACGTGCGCTCCCACGGCTACTACGACCCCGGCATGCAACGCATCAAGAACTCCATTCGCGTCGAGCCGCACCGCCTCAAAGAAGAGCTCATCGCCCTCAAGGAATTCATGGTCCCCGAGTGCGAGATCTACCTCTACTGCTCCTGCATCCGCGAGGCCACCAGCGTCCGGATCGCGTACCTTATGAACCAGGAAAACTGCCAGACCCGCGTCATCGACGGCGGCCTGCGTGCCTGGATGAAGGCGGGCGGCGAAGTCGAACCCGTCCCCGAGGAAGAGCTCCAGCGCCTCCCGCAATTCGACTAGCTCGCGCGGTCTTCACTCCGAACTGCTACAGACGACCTACAATAATCCTGTGAGCTTCACCGAACAATACGACGTCGTCATCGTCGGCGCCGGGCACGCCGGCTGCGAGGCCGCCGTAGCCTCGGCCCGCATGGGCCTGCGCACCGCAATCTTTACCCTCAACCTCGATCTCATCGCCCAGATGAGCTGCAACCCCGCCATCGGCGGCATCGCCAAAGGCCACCTCGTCCGAGAGATCGACGCCCTCGGCGGCGTCATGGGCGAAGTCGCCGACGCCACCGGCATCCAGTTCCGCCTTCTCAACACCTCGCGCGGCCCCGCCGTCTGGTCCCCCCGAGCCCAGTGCGACAAAGCCCTCTACCGCGTCAAAATGCGCGAAGTCCTCGAGTCCCAGCCCAACCTCTTCATCAAACAAGCCGAAGTAGTCGACCTCCTCCTCGAACCCATAACCCCGGCCACAGAACCGGGTGCCCCATCCTCTCCGGCAGCCTCATCGCCGGAAAGGGTGGGTTCCCCCAGCGTACCCGTCGCCCCACCCTCGCGCCGCTGCATCGGCCTCAAACTCCGCGACGGCCGCGAAATCCACTCACACTCCACCATCATCACCACCGGCACCTTCCTCAACGGCCTCATCCACTGCGGCGAGCAGCAGTACACCGCCGGCCGCTCCGGCGAACCCGCCAGCGTCCTCCTAGGCGAAAGCCTGAAGCGCCTCGGCCTGCGTGGCTGCCGGCTCAAAACCGGTACCCCACCCCGCCTCGACGGCCGCACCATCGACTGGTCCCAATTCACCGAACAGCCCGGCGACCCCGACCCCACCCCCTTCTCGCTCCGCACCCGCACCCTTCCCCTCCGCCAGATCTCCTGCCACATCGCCACCACCACCCCGGAAACCCTTCGCCTCATCCGCGAAAACGTCCACCGCTCCCCCATGTACACCGGCCAGATCGAAGCCATCGGCCCGCGTTACTGCCCCTCCATCGAAGACAAGATCGTCCGGTTCCCCGATAAAACCCAGCACCAGTTCTTTCTCGAACCCGAAGGCCTCTCCACCCACGAGGTCTACATCAACGGCATGAGCACGAGCCTCCCCATGGACGTGCAGGCCGCCATGGTCCGCTCCATCCCAGGCCTCGAAAACGCCGAAATGCTCCGCCCCGGATACGCCATCGAGTACGACTCGATCGACGCGCGCGAGCTCGACCGCACCCTCCAGGTCAAATCCATCCCCGGCCTCTACCTCGCCGGCCAGATCAACGGCACCAGCGGCTACGAAGAAGCCGCCGGCCAGGGCCTCATCGCCGGCATCAACGCGGCGCAGGCATCCCGACGCGCGCAAGGCGACCTGAACGCCGAAATCTTCACCCTCGACCGCACCGAAGCCTACATCGGCATCATGATCGACGACCTCATCTCCAAAGGCACCGACGAGCCCTACCGCATGTTCACCTCGCGCGCCGAGTTCCGCCTCCACCTCCGCATCGATAACGCCGACCGCCGCCTCACACCCCACGGCCGTCGCCTCGGCCTCATCGACAGCACCGCCTGGGCCGAGTTCGAACAGAAACAAGCCCGCTCCGCCCACCTCAAAGACCTCCTCGAAACCACCCGGCTCCACGAGGGCGACCTCCCTCCCGCACTCCTCGACCGCCTCGCCGGAGACGCCGGCAAGCTCACCGGACAGCCCCTCTCCCAAGTCCTCCGCCGCCCCGAAATCACCATCGAAGATCTCGGCCCGATACTGCGACCGCTGCTCGCTCCATCCCTCACCCAAACCACAGGTCCTGCAGCTCAGTGGGCCTCTGACCCGGCCGCCCCACTCCCAGCCGCCCTCCGCAATGCATGGAAGACCGTGGAAACCGAACTCAAATACGGCGGCTACCTCGACCAGCAGCGACGCTCCATCGAAAAACTCCGCTCCGCCGAAGGCAAGCTCATCCCCTCCACCTTCAACTACACCACCGTCAGCGGCCTCTCTCGCGAAATGCAGGAAAAACTAAGCCGCATCCGCCCCTCCACCCTCGGCCAAGCCATGGGCATCCCCGGAGTCACCCCCGCCGCCGTCAGCCTCCTCCACGTCTACATCGAAATCCAGAATCGCCAAAGCACAGTCAAACTGACCGCATAGATGCGGCACTTTGAGCGGTAAAGGGCGCTTAATCCACCACACCCACAGCCCGCCCACAGATGTTCCGGCTAGCTTCATAGACAGTACGATGGCCACACTCCTCCAGCTCAGCCCCTCCAGCGACGACCGCCCCGCATCCATCCACAACGAGGTCGCCATCCTCGGCGCCATGATGATGGACGCCCTCGCCATCTCCGACGCCACCGGCAAACTCCGAACCGAAGACTTCTCGCTCGACTCCCATCGCCGCATCTTCCAGGCGATGCTCGACCTCCTCGCCGTCGGCCACGCAGTCGACTACCTAACCGTCATGGACCACCTCTCCCGTAAAAAGGAGCTCGATTCCATCGGCGGTCCGTCCTACCTCGCACACCTCACCGAAGGCATCCCGCGCAACCTCAACATCGAGAGCTACGTCCGCATCGTCAAGGACAAGAGCCTCCTCCGCCAGCTCATGACCATCTTCGACGAGGGCTCCTCCCGCGCCGCCGACCAGGGCGAAGAGGCCACCAATGTCCTCGGCGACATCGAAGCCCGCCTCGCCGAAGTCGCCGACTCCGCTATCCAGCGAGGCTTCGCCGGCATCGGCGAGATCGTCGCCTCCTCCTTCGGCTCCATCGACGCCCTCTACGAGCAGGGCCGCGAAATCACCGGCCTAGCCACCCACTACATCGAGTTCGACCGCATGACCTCCGGCCTCCAGGAATCCGAACTCATCATCATCGCCGCCCGCCCCTCCATGGGCAAAACCGCCTGGGCCATCAACATCGCGCAAAACGCCGCCGTCCGCGACGGCAAGGTCGTCGCTGTCTTCTCGCTCGAGATGTCGAAGGAATCCCTCCTCCGTCGCCTCCTCGCCTCCGAAGCCCTCGTCAACTCGCGCAAAATCCAGACCGGCTTCCTCCCCCGCGAAGACAAAGGCAAGCTCCTCTCCGCGCTCGAGCGCCTCGTCGACTCCAAGCTCTTCATCGACGACACCCCCGGCATCACGCTGGCCGAAATGCGCGCCAAAGCCCGCCGCCTTCGCCAGCAGGAAGGCCGCTTGGACCTCATCGTCATCGACTACCTCCAGCTCATGACCGGCCCCTCTGCCCCCGGCAAACGCGGCTTCGAAAACCGCAATCAGGAGGTCTCCGCCGTCTCCCGCGGCCTAAAAGCCCTCGCCAAAGAGATGCGTGTCCCCGTCATCGCCCTCTCCCAGCTCTCGCGAGCCTCCGAGCAGCGCGGCGGCGACAAAAAACCTCTCCTCTCCGACCTCCGCGAATCCGGCTCCATCGAACAGGACGCCGACGTCGTCGCCTTTATCCACCGCGAAAGCTACTACAACAAAACCGAAGACGGCGAAGAAGACCCCGACAGCAAAGGCAAGGCAGAAATCATCATCGCCAAGCAACGCAACGGCCCCACCGGCAGCGTCCACCTAGCCTACCTCTCCGACTACACCCGCTTCGAAAACCTAGCCAGCGGTGGCGGCGAGTACTAGCTGCTTCTTATAAACTCGGGCTATCTCTTGATAGCCCCGTACAACTGATGAAGACCACCGCAGACGAACATCGCTATTTCTACGTTGATGAAACGGGCGACCCGAACTTTTACGGCAAAGGCAAAAAACTCATCGTCGGGAACGAAGGTTGCTCGCTCACGTTTGGTGTCGGTTTTTTGCGGACCACAGACCCGAGTCCCATCCGTGAGCGGCTTCTAGATGTCAGGAACGAGATTAGCACCAGCAAGTACCTGTCCAGCGTTCCGTCAATCCAGAAGACGCTGAAGGCGTTCACGCGAAAGACGACTGCCCCGAGGTACGGAAGTTGGTCTACGAGGCGTTACATAATCAAGACTTTGCCGTCCAGGTGATCGTTGCACGGAAACACGAGAAGATCTTCACAGGTAAGCACCAAGGCTCGCAGGACGCCTTTTACGACGATCTCACCTCCAAACTCTTCCAAGCTGAGTTGCACATCGCAAGCAAGAACTCCATCATCTTCGCTCGGCGCGGTGACAAAGCTAAGCAGCACGCGTTACGCTCTGCCGTCGAAACAGGAGTATCAGCATTCAGAAGAAAATACCCGGGCGCGACGGCAACAACAGTGAACGTTGATACCGCTTACTCAGCGGACGACGTTTTGCTCCAAGCGGCCGATTATGCGTTGTGGGCAGTTCAAAGAGCATTTGAACGAAGCGAAATGAGGTACTTTGAGTACCTTAGGCATCGATTTACCAAGGTCTGGGACGTCTACGACTTCCGAGGAATCAATGCCCACCGGCAAGTGATCTACTCTCGCAGATACCCATTCGATATAAATAAAGTCAGCCCCCTTAGCTAAGCCCCACCAAAGGGGCAACGGCCTGCAGCCGACATTCACTAAGGCGAACTGACACTCTCATCATGACGCTTTCAGTAGTCCAGGTCAACAAAAGCCTGCACAGTTTTATGTAAACGCCAAATCTCTCCTGGCACAACGCTGTCAGCAGCATCCTCGGTGCTCAGCCGCACCTTCCGCATTGATTGCGTGTACTCGGCAAAGGTGCAAGCCAGCACCTTCGAGCAGCCCCCTTGGACAGCGCATCGAGGAGCTCCTCCGCAGGGTCATCCCCAAATCGGATCCCGCCTACCCCGCCTAGATCCCGCACTCACCGCCGCAGCTTCAAAATCACATCCAAACTCCGCCCCGCCTCCGCAGGCATCATCATCCCCGTCCCACTCACCGCATGGGTCGATAAATTCGGCGGCCAAAGCGGGTCCGCTGCCGCTACCGTCGCCAGGTTCACATCCGCGATCTTCGTCCCGATCCCCGCGTTCATCGCGTCGATAAACGCATTCGCCACCACAGCGTACCCCGTGTTCGTCGGATGGATGCCGTCAAGCGAAAAGATCCCGCCCAGAAAGTTCGCCGTCCCCGTAAACCCATTGATGGTCACCCCAGAACTCGTCACCTTCGCAAACAGCGCGTTGATGTCCACCAGCGTCGCTCCCGCTGCCTGCGCCTGCTGCGCAATCACCTGGTTGAACGCCACCACCTGCGCCTTCACAGTCACCACCTCAGCCGCCGAAAGCACGCCCGCGTCTGAAATCGGACCTTTCTGGGTCCCATGTAAAATCCCCGGGATCTGCCCCAGGCCCGTCGGGTTTACAAAATCTCCAGCCGAGATCCCCAGAGCCACGCTCAGCTGCGCCGCCGGGACCCCAGTCGCGGCCGAATACTCCGCCAGCACCACCGCCGCCGGCTGCAAGTACGGCACTGCCGTTACATCCGGGATATTCGCAATCACGAGGTGCGCACTCGTCCCCGTCGTCAGCGTCTTGATCAACGCCGCATACTGTGTGGTGAAATCGGCCACCGACGTCATGCTGCTCGGCATCCCGCTCTCATCCGCCGCCAGCGCATCGTTGTTCCCCGCCCACAGAAAGATCGTCGTCGGCTGAGCCTTCACCGCAAATCCAGCCTGACTCAGATCCTGCCCGTACCCCAGCCCGGGAAACCCAAGCACCAACTCCGTAATCAGCTCTTCACCTGACGTCGGAAGCAGCGTAGGCGTCGTATTCGCGATGTCGTTCAACTGCGCCCCAGGCACAGCCAGGTCTGTCGCCTGCACCGTGGGATTATCCCGCCCGGTCGTGATCCCGCTCGCTGCTGTAATCACCGGCGGCGGCCCCACGCTTACCAACTGCAGCACCGCCGGCGCACCCGGAGCCGCAATCAACGGCTGCGAAATCGCGAACCCCGCCTGCGTCGCCACCAGCGGTGCCCAACCGTGCACCTGTGCCGTGTCCAACAGCGACCCACTCTGAAATCCAGCTGTTAGCGAGTCCCCCAGAAACACCGTTGTCGTAAAGTTCCCGGCGTTCTTCGACCCCGATCCCGTCGTCGTTCCGCCGGAATTCGAGTCCGAGCATCCGCTCATCCCCACCATCAGAGCCGCGGCGAAAACAGCAGCAGCAGAAAAAACCTTCTCTCGAACCATTGTCATCGTCCCCAACTCTCTCGATCCACATCCAGGTCGCACAAACACGCCGCGCCCAACACCATCGTCACTGATAGTGCTTCCAGTCCGCCCCTTGTATCACACTCCCACGTCGTCCTGCACCCTCCGCTTCACCGCAGCCCGCATGCCGGAGCCGATACGATAAGGGAGTGAAGATCTGGGTCGAAATCTCGGAGCCCCACCTCCAGCAAAACTTCGCCGCCCTCCAAGCCGCCGCCGGCCCGGAAATCACCGTTCTGGCCGTCATTAAGGCCAACGCCTACGGCCACGGCGCCACCCTCTGTGCGCCCATCCTCGCTCGCGCAGGCGCCCGTTGGATCGGCGTCACCGACCCGGACGAAGGTCGTGCCGTCCGTTCCGCCCTCACATCCGCCGGCCTCGATCACCAGCACCAGCCCAACATCCTTATCATGTGTGGAACCGTCATGGGCGGAACCCCATCCGACGACACCGCCGCCATCCTCGATGCGCATCTCACCCCCGTCGTCTGGACCACCGACCAGGTCCATTCACTCGACAAACTCGCGCAAGCCTCCACCAGCCGCCGCCCCATCCCGATTCACCTAGAAATCGATACCGGCATGGCGCGTCAGGGTGTCGAGCCCGGCCCCGCCCTCGACCGGGTCCTCGCCCAACTCGCCCAATCCCCAAACCTCCACATCGAAGGCGTCCTCACCCATTTCGCATCCGCCGAAGTCCGTGGCGCGGATCAAACCACAGACCAGATGCGCCGCTTCGAAACCGCCCTCGACACCATCCTCGCTGCCGGCCATCACCCAACCTGGATCCACGCCGGCAGCTCCTCCACCCTCAACACCCCGCCCCCGACAGACCACGCCGACATCCATCCCGTTCTTTGGCTCCGCAACCTGGCCGCCCGCGCCGGCGCCCGCCCCATGGTCCGCTCCGGCCTGGCCCTCTACGGCTACTGCCTGCCGGTCACCGAGACCCCCAGTCAAACCCTCCTAACCTCCGGTCCCACCCTCACACCCCTCCTCCATCCAGTCCTCACCTGGAAAACCCGCATCCTCGCCCTGCACGATGTCGCCCCCGGTGCCACCGTGGGTTACGGCGCCACCTTCGTCGCACCCCACCCCATGCGCCTGGCTCTCCTTCCCGTCGGCTACGCGGACGGCCTCCGCCGCGAGCTCTCCAGCACCTCCGCCCGCCCCGGCGGTTGGGTCATGATCCACAGTCAACCAGCCCCCATCGTCGGTCGCATCTCCATGAACCTCACAGTCGTCGACGTCACCACCATCCCCTCCGCCGCTCCAGGCGACGAAGCCATCCTCCTCGGCCCCGGCATCACCGCCGACGTCCACGCCCGTCTCGCAAACACCATCTCTTACGAGATCCTCTGCGGCATCCGCGCCCAAACCACCACGGTCACCACCGGCCTCCAACCCACTCCCGCAGTTGCGCCCGCCAAAGCCTCCATCTAACATCGATAGAGCAGAAAAAAGGACCCCAACATGGATTCGTTGCCCACAGCGCGCCGCACGGAAGACATCGCGCTCGACCTCCTGAAGTTCCTCGCCGCGCACGCCAACATCGCCAGCAAGAGCGCCGGCGGAACCGGCTTCGTCGCCTCCTCCAGCGTCAAGCCCGAAGATCAGGTCACCCAGCTCCTCGATCTCTACAGTCGCTGCCGAGCAGCCGTCGAAGCCCCGTCCTCCAGGAAGTAGTGCCCAGCCCCGCTCGCGTTCCCAAAAGCCACTTAAACGTAATCGTGGTCGGTGCCGGAGTCTTCGGCCGTAACCATCTTCGCATCTACCGCGAGCTCGAACAGGCGGGCAACGCCGTACGCCTGACGGCCGTCGTCGACACCAATCTCGCCGCGGCCAACGCTGCCGCGGCCGAGGCCGGCGTCCCAGCCTTCACAACCGTCGATCAATGCCTGCTCACCGTCGGCGTCCCGGACGCGGCATCCGTCTGCGTCCCCACCCTCCACCACGCCACGGCCAGCGACCCGCTCCTCCGCGCCGGGGTCGACGTCCTCATCGAAAAACCCCTCGCCGCCAGCCTCTCGGACGCCGATCACATCCTTAACCTCAGCCGATGGAGCGGCGCCCTCGTTCAGGCCGGACATCTCGAGCGCTTCAATCCCGCCGTCACCGCCGCTCGCCCCTACCTCACCCGACCCATGTTCTTCGAGGCCCATCGCCTCAGCGTCTTTACACCCCGGTCCCTCGACATCGACGTCGTCCTCGATCTCATGATCCACGACCTCGATATCGTCCTGAGTTACGTCCAGTCACCCATCCGCGAAATCCGCGCCGTCGGGCTCCCCGTCCTCTCCGGCAAGGTCGACATCGCCAACGTTCGCATCGAATTTCACAACGGCGCCATCGCCAACTTCACCGCCAGTCGCGTCAGCACGGAACGCGTCCGCAAGCTGCGCTTCTTTCAGCCCCGCCAGTACCTCTCCCTCGACTTCGCGCGCCAGGATCTCCTCATCATCGACGCCCCCGACATCAACCCACTTACGCCCCTGCCTCCCACCACACCGGGCCATCCCTCCGCCGGCCTGTCCCTGCAACAGATCCCCGTCCAGACCGGCGAACCCCTGCGCATCGAGATCGAATCCTTCCTCACATCCGTCCGATCCGGCCAGCCCCCCGCCGTCTCAGGAGCCGATGGCCGCGCCGCCCTCAAACTCGCACTCGACATCAACGCCGCGATCCGGGACCACGCCACCCGCGCCGGCCTCTAGAGCAACGGAGGTATTGGCATAAAGGGCATTTGCTCTTTTGTTGTCATTCCCGAAGGGAATCTGCGGTTGTTCTTGGGTTTGGTTGTTCCTCACACCTAACCCGCTCTAGACCTAGCCTGACATCCCCGCCTACTTCACCACACGTACCGGCACATTCTCCGGAATCTTCAGATCAAACTGCTCGTCGTCCAGCTTCTCGTTAAACGTCAGTTTGCTGATCGTCATCACTAGCTTGTACTGATCTTGCGGTCGATCAATCACGATCTTCGACGGAAACCGGATCTCGCCATACGTCTGGTAATCACTGTAAAACGCCCGCGTCCCAATATGTCCCGAGGCGTCATAGATGTCCTGCTGATACGGCTCAAGCGTCGTTCGCCCAATGTGGATCACCCTATACGTCTTTTCCGTCTCGCCCTCCGGCTGCCCCAGGATCGCCAACTCATAGTCCGGCTCCTCGATCAACGCCTTCTTCCTGTTCTCCGGCGTGACGATCCGAACATCCTGCGTCATCGAAACAATCTGGTTCGTCTCCAGTCCGCGCACCAGCAGAGAATCGAAAAACACCGACGGCCGCAGGTTTTCTAAACCATTCTTAGACGGCTCTGTTACGTCTGAACTTCCTACAATCGCTCGGTTTTGCGGCGGAATCAGGAGCTTGAAGCTCTTTCCATCGCTCACCATATCCATGGCGCGCGACCGCAGCACCGGCACCAGCAGCAACACCCGCATATCCTCCGGCTTACGCAGAAACAAGTACCCGCTGAAGCTCGGATACTCCTTCACCTCACCCGTGTGCGCCCCACCCGTGGTCGCTGCCACTTCCACCGTCGCACTCATGGTCTGAATCGCCTCAAACCGCTTGTTGACTTGCGTCAAAAGCTGATCAAGCGACGCGTTCATCACAACATCCGCTGTCTGCGACCTTCGTACACTATGTGTCCGGATCAGGCAGCCGGTCAGCGTCGGCAACACGGCCAGCAGCAACGCCGGCAGCGCTCGTCTATTCTTCATCCGCACAATCTCTGAGTATAGCTTCCTCCACACAGCCGCCAAACCAACCGCACCCAACTTACGGTCGCTCTCTCATCCCCCGCCGGTACGCCTCTACCTGCGCCGCATGCTCCGCCAACGTCGCCGAAAACCGGCTATGCCCCGCTCCATCGCTCACAAAATACAAGGCATCGGTCTCGGCCGGCGTCATCGCTGCCCGCAAGCTGGCAAGCCCAGGATTCGCAATCGGCCCCGGCGGCAGACCAACCTGCCGATACGTGTTGTAAGGCGACTCCGACCGCAGGTCCGAAGCGTAAATCGTCCCGCGATACCGCCCCTCCAGCATCGCCGCATACATCACGCTCGGATCGGTCTGCAACGGCATACCCCGCCCCATCCGGTTGCGAAACACCCCGGCCACCATCCCCCGCTCCCCCGCCACAGCCACCTCGCGCTCCACCAGAGAGGCCGTCGTCACCACTCTCCACACATCCGCACGCAAACCAATCTGCCCCGCGACCTGCCGAAACCGCCGAACCATCACCTCCAGCATCTGCTCCGGCGTCGCCTTCCGCGAGAATCGGTACGTATCCGGAAACAGAAAACCCTCCACCGACCCCGGCCGAACCCCAGGTGGCACCCACGCCCGAATCAGCTCCACATGCTCCCTCTCCGCAGCCAGAAACTCCGCCTCCGATCCCAGCCCCGCCGCCGCCACCGCCCGCGCAACATCAAAGATGTTGTACCCCTCCGGAATGACCAACGTCCGCGTAAACACATCCCCGCGCTGCAGCCGCGCGTACACCTCCGTGGCTCGCGCCGGATGGTCAAACCGGTATTCTCCCGCCTCTAGCCGCCCACCCTTCCACGCCCGCAATCCCTCAAACGCTATCGCACTCCGGATCACGCCCCTGCTCTCCAGCAACCGCGCCATCCCCGCCGTTCCCGTCCCGCTCGGCACGTCGACAAACACCTCTCCGCTCGGGCCAAACGGAACGTAGACCGCATACAGCAGCCACCCAAGCACCGCTCCAGCGAACACCAACCCAACCCAAAACGCCCTCACGACCGCATCCTCCCCGACCATCTCAACGGCCCATCCCAAATCCGTACACTCATTCTGTGGACCCTGCCACTTCCCCAAACCAACGCGTCCTCGCCCTCGATGTCGGCGACCGCCGCATCGGCCTCGCCCTCTCCGATCCCCTCGGCATCACCGCCCAACCTCTCTTCACCCTGCATCGCAAAACCCTGCACCTCGACCTGAAGTCTATCGCCCGGGTCGTCCGCAAACACCTCGTCACCGACATCGTCATCGGACTTCCGCTCCATCTCTCCGGCGATCCAGGCCCGCAAGCCGCCAGGACCGAAGCTTTCGCCTCCCAACTCCGCCGGCAACTCCCCGAACTCCGCTTTCACCTCCTCGACGAGCGTCTCACCACCGCCGAGGCCCACACCCTCCTCGATCACAACCGCGGACGCGGCAACCTCACCAGCCGGCAGAGCAAACGCGACCGCCAGGCCCGCACCGCCATCATCGACCAGGTTGCCGCCGTCCTCCTGCTCGAGTCCTGGCTCAGCCTCCGCTCTCCGCCCCTCCTTCCGCCACCCCCTGAACCCTGATCGGTCCCGATCGCTCCGGGCACGGCCAGCCCTGCCTCGCCAGTCGAGACGTCTGCTCAAACCCGTATAATCGCTCTTCGGCCCCTACCATGCCTCAGCGCACGGTAGGGCGAGCCTCAGACCCAAGGATCAGGCCAGGACCCCGTCCAGCATCGATCCCCAGAAAGCCCCCATGCCCGAACACATCAAAAAGAAACTCCTCGAAGAGATCAAACAGCTCGAATACGAACTCACCACCGAACTCCCCGCCGAAATCAAAAAGGCCGTAGCCCTCGGCGACCTCAGCGAAAACGCCGAATACCACTCCGCCAAACAGCGCCAGGAGTTCGTCAACGCCCGCCTCGGCCAACTCAAAAAACGCATGGGCGAACTCAGCATGGTCAACCTCAGCAACATCCCTCACGACAAAGTCGGCTTCGGCTCCACCATCGTCGTCTTCGACGGCACCAAAAACGAGGAACTCACCTACAAACTCGTCACCAGCGAAGAGTCCGATGTCAGCAAAGGCCTCATCTCCACCACCTCTCCCATCGGCCGCTCGCTCGTCGGCAAAGAGCTCGGCGACGTCGCCACCGTCGTCACTCCCAACGGCAAACGCGAACTCGAAATCCTGAAACTCACCACCATCCACGACGAAGCTCCAGAAGTCTAAAACAAAACCTCCCAGATCTGGCCTCTGTTCCCCACCCCTTCTCCCATCTCATGACCTGGACAAGCGCATTCGGCAAAGGCAGTGGTTACCTCCTGCAGAAGATCGTCAACGGTCTCGCCCTCTCCCGCATCTCCCCCAACACACTCACCTTTATCGGCCTGCTTATCAACGTCGTGGCCGCCGTCTTCTTCGGCTACGCTCGGGGCGATCACGCCGTCCGTTACTTCTTCTACGCCGGCCTCGTCATCATCGGCGCCGGCATCTTCGACATGGTCGACGGCCGCGTCGCCCGCCAGACCAACCAGGTCTCCGTCTTCGGCGCCTTCTTCGACTCCGTCATCGACCGCTACTCCGACGTGGCCCTCTTCTTCGGTCTGCTCGTCTTCTACGCTCGCGGCAACCGCTTCTTCTACGTCGTCCTCGTCGCCTTCTGCATGACCGCCTCGCTCATGGTCTCTTACACCCGCGCTCGCGCCGAAGCCCTCATCGGCTCCTGCAAGGTCGGCTTCATGGAACGCCCCGAGCGCATCGTCCTCGTCATCCTCGGCGCCCTCTTCAACCGCTGGGGTGTCATGGCCCCCGCACTCTGGGTCCTTGCTCTCTTCTCTACACTCACCGTGATCCACCGCATCCGCTACACCTACCTCGAAACCGTTCGGCGAAAATTGCGCGCTCAGACAGGCGTCGCCCAGTAACTTCAGTAACGGGTCCTTTTCTCTAAAGACAACTTTTCTCACGTAAACACGCTGAGACGGTGTATATCATCGACCAGCTTGCATCCGTGTCCGTCCAGATTCGCATCGCGGCTCCGCAGGCAAATCCACCGCCTCGCAAGCATCTCGCCCAACGACCTCGATGACCCCGATGACCTTGACGACCCCAACCGCCGCCAAACTTGTCGGCCGATCCGCTTCCCCCTCCGAAGCCCTCTGTCCTCCGCCTCGCATTCGCGTCGTCCGCGGTCACACCGCCGTTCTCCAACTCCTTCCGCTGCTCGTCGATCTCAGCCACCGCTGCCATCAACCCGGCACCATGGAGTTCCTCCCGTACTTCCTCACCGTCCCCTACTTCGGCAGCAAAATCCCCACCCTCCTGCTCTTCTCCTCAGACGACACCCTCAGCCCTGCCCACATCCAGGCCGCCGTGCTCTTCTTCGAGTACCGCCGCTTCGGCATTCCTACCCGCGTCTTCGTCACCGACGACCCCGCCGGCGAACGCTCCGTCATCGCCCCTCCAGACCTCCGCCCCACCTTCGCCATCCAGGCCTGCGATCTCCTGATCAGTCGCGGAGCCCACCTGGTCTTTCTCTCCCTCGCCGACGTCGAGCTCGCAACCGACATCGCCTTCCACGCTCCCCGGCCTGGCTCTCCTGCCCACCCTCCCGCCAGCCTTTGGACCACATCGGAGCGAGTCCTCACCCGCTCGCTCCCCCTCGAACCCACCTTTGAAGCCACCCTCAGCCGGCTCGGCGCACATACCCGCCGCAACCTCCGCTACTATCGCCGCCGCGCCGAATCCGAACTCGGAGCCGTATTCGTCCCCACCGTCCAAATCAGCGAGCCCGACTTCCGCGCTCTCAACCGGCAATCCGCCTACCCCGTGCCGGATCACGTCGTCCATTGGCGCTTCCGCTCCGTCCACGAAACCCCCGGAGCCCTCTTCGCCGGTGTTCACGCCGCCGACGGTCGCTGGCTCAGCCTCATCGGCGGCCGCCGGTACGCCGACACGACGGCCATCGACTGGCAAATCAATCAGAACGGCTTGGAGCCCTTCTCGCTCAGCACCGTCATGCGCTCCTACCTCCTTGAGCACGAGATCGCCCGCGGCGCCCGCCAACTCGTCTTTGAAGGTGGAACCCCGCACTCGATGCGCCACTCCTTCCGCCAGAGCCGCGTCACCGATCTCGTCGTCGCCCGCCAAAGCCGCCCCGCTCATCTGGTGCGCCGTCTCGCCCCCGCCCTCCTCCCCGAAAAGAATCTGCTCGCGGCAATGCTCAGAGACCAAGACCAGCAAGACCAGCAAGTCCAGCACTGGCGCTCACGCTAACCCCGCCGCCTCACCTTCAAAAACACAAGAGGTGCTCTCCAATACATAAGGAGAACACCTCTTCTACAACGTCACCTGTCCAGACCTACTGATCCCAACAAAACCAGACCTACTGCCCAACCGGCTTGGCCTGCCGTTCGTGCATCGCCGCCTTGATCGCGTCCGGAACCAGGTTCGCGACCGCACCCTGAAACTTCACGCTCAGACTGGCCGCATAGACGTGCTTCTCGCCCTTCATCAAGGCCTCAAAGCCCTGCTTCGCCACGTCGTACGGCTCGGAATCCTCTTTTCCCTCCTGCCCCGTCTTGGTGTTATCCATCCCCGCGCGATGAAAAAAGTCCGTATCTGTCGGCCCAGGCTGCAACGCCGTAACGGTCACGCCCGTGTCCTCCAGCTCCGCTCGCAGGCTCTTCGCAAACGACAGGTCAAACGCCTTCGAAGCCGCATAGACCGCCTCCCGTGGAGCCACCATCTCGCTTGCAATCGACGCCACAATCAAGATCCGCCCAGACCCGCGCGGTACCATATGCTGCACCGCACGCTTCGCCAGATGCATCGTGCCTTCCACGTTCGTCCGAACAATGTTGATCTCCTTCTCGAGATCCGTCTCCGCAAACAATCCGCCCACGCCTACGCCCGCGTTCAGCGCAATCGCGTCCACCGATCGTCCCGTCGCCTCAACCTCTCTCCAGAGCTGCTCCACACCGTCGTACGTCGCCAGATCGGCATCCACCGCCGTCACCTGTACGCCCATCAGCTTAAAGTCCGTCTCCGACTTGCTCAACCGGTTGTCATTCGACGCGATCACCAGATCAAACCCGTTCTCCGCAAACACCTTCGCCAGGTTGTACCCAATCCCGCTCGAAGCTCCCGTCACTACAGCTAATTGATTCGCCATCTTAAACCCGCTCCTGAAACCCAAAATGCGTGCGATCGTCCTATCCCGTAAGATGCGCCGCGAACCCCTGCGACTTCCACCCCCAAGACACGAAATCACCCGATCCCCCATCCGTGTCATACTCCGATCGTCTGGGCAGCGATACCGTAAATCCGGTCTCATCGCGCCTTGAAAAAACAAACTCTACTCGCTCCACCCGCCCACAAACCGGCCCTGCGATGGGCGGCTCTTCTCCTCGCCCTCGCACCCCCGGCCTACGCCCAGCGCATCATCCACGTGCCGGCCGATGCCCCCACCATCCAGCTCGGCATCGACGCTGCGTCCCCCGGCGACACTGTCCTCGTCAGCCCAAACACCTACGCCGAAAACATCGACTTCCACGGCAAGGCCATCACCGTCACCAGCTCCGCCGGCCCCTCCAACACCATCCTCGACGGCGGCTCCCGCGGACCGGTCGTCTCCTTCACCTCGGGCGAAACCCGCGCGAGCATCCTCAGCGGCTTCACCATCCAGAACGGAAGCGGTCCGCCCCAAACCCCCAGTCACACCCGCGCTCCTGCCCAGCCTCTCCCCAGAGGCACCGCCGCCGCTCCAACCGCGAGCGGTGGCATCTTCGTCTCCAACTCCGCCCCCACCATCCGCAACAACACCATCACCACCAACCGCTGCAACGGGATCTACTCCGTCCAAAGCAGCCCACTCATCCAGGGCAACCACGTCACCCTCACCACCTGGGCAGCCGCCGTCAACGGCCTCACCCCGCAGTGCGGCCCCGACCAGGGCACCGGCATCTCGCTCACCGGCACCTACGCCGCGGCTTCCGGCCAGGCGCCCATCTCCCCGGCAATCATCGCCAACACCATCGACAATAACGACCTCGCAGCTGTCCAAACCGGCGGCGGCATCACCCTCAACTCCGCCCCCGGAACGCTCATCCAGGGCAACCTCATCCGCGGCAACTCCGGGGGCAACGCCACCGGCGCCCTCAGCGCTCTCGCCAGCCCCAACCTCTTTATCCTGCAAAACATCATCACCGGAAACACCGTCAGCCAGGGAGCCCTCACGGTCCAGCTCTCCGGCCACAACGGCCCTCCCACCACCTTTCTCCTCAACAACACCATCACGGGCGACCTCCCACTCGACCCCACCTCTCCCATCGCTGAAGTCATCACCTACGGCGCCGGCTCGGAAAACCTCTTCGCCAACAACATCGTCGTAGCCGCCTCCTCAAAGGCCGCCTGGTTCTGCGATCCGGCGTTTGCCTTCTCCGGCCAGGCCCCCATCGTCGCCGATCACAACGACCTTCAGAACACCCAGGGTCCGCTCGTAGCCGGAGCCTGTACCGACCCCACCGGCACCTCCGGCAACATCTCTGCCGACCCCCGCTTCTCGAACGCCGCCACCGGCGACCTCCACCTGCTCCAGGGTTCGCCCGCCATCGACTCCGGCAACAACAGCGCTCTCGCCCCCCCCCCCCCAGCCTCCCCCCTCGTCAGCGACTTCAGCCCCAACCAGCCCCGCCTCCAGGACGCCACCGGTCTCGGCTACACCGTCGTTGACATGGGTGCGTATGAAGCCGCCGGCGCCCAAACCTCCACTCCCACCACCATCACACTCTCCCCAAGCAGCTTCTCCCCCATCGGCGGCGCCTCCGCCACGCTCACCGCGGCCCTCTCCTCCGCGGCTGGCATCCCCACCGGCTCCGTCTCGTTCCTCGAAGACCACACCGCCGCCCTCGGAGCCAGCACCCTCGACCCCACCGGCACCGCCACCATCACCACGCCGCCACTCACCCCAGGCCTGCACACCTTCGCGGCAACCTACACCGGCCAGTCCCCATTCACTCCCGCCGTCTCCGTCCCCATCTACCTCCTCGTCGACCGTTACCCCGTCACCCTCTCCGGCGCCAGCAGCCCCAACCCCGCCGTCATCAATCAGCAAGTCACCTTCACCTTCACCATCCACTCAGCCGACAACACCATCCCGCCCTACATTCAGCTCACACAGACCGACGGCACCCCCATAGACACACTCACCCCAGACCGCAACGGCGTCGCAACCTACACCCAGACCTACACCACCTCCGGCGCCGTCACGATCCTCGCCAACTATCCCGGCGATACCACCCACGGCCCTGCCGGCACCTCTGTCTCTGTCTCCATCTCCAACCGCAACACTACATCGACCACGGTCACCACCTCTGCCAACCCATCGGTCGTCGGCCAGCCAGTCACGCTCACCGCCACGGTCCTCTCCCAGACCAGCACCACCAGCTCGTCGACGTACGGCATGGTCAATTTCGGAGATTCCATCACTTGCGGCGGGGGTGGCTCGCCCTCCTACACCGACCTCCTCCATTCGGAAGTGACGCCCCAAGGGCCAAACTCCCGGGTCTGCTCGCCAGGTGACCGGGTCGAGGACATGAACTACAAAGTCTTCTCGCGGATGAATCCAAGCGACACCGCCAATCCCATCGCGACGGCACTGATCGGAACCAACGACATCTTCAACATCAACTCCGCACACGGGCGCGAGTGGGTCGGCCAGGCCTACTCCGCCTACGCATGGATGGCCCTGCCCGCGTCGAAGAAGTTCCCGGCCTCGTCCGCACCACGCACCGGTACCTGGACCGACGACACCACATTCCCCACCGTTACGGGCTCGACCTCCTCCACTCACGGCTCCTCCGTTACCTGGACCCTCAACGCGACCAACGGCGTCCTCCTGGTCTGGTACCGCGGTCTCGCAACCTCGGGCGGCACGTTCACCTGCACAGTCGACGGCAGCCCCGTCATCGACAGCATGCTCGGCAGCAGCACGCTTCAAACCGCGGCCGGCCTGCCGACCGCAAACGGCGCGCCAACCGACGTTCAGGTCGCCCGCTTCCCAGTCTCGAATGGTGCCCACACCCTGGCCTGCAGCGTCACCTCCGCCACCGGCTCAGGCAACTCCGTGTCCATCCTGGCAGCCGGCGTTCCGTCGCCGACTCTCTCGCCCGACAAGTCTGGCCCCCGTGTCTACGCCGGCGGTGTCATCTATCAGGAAAACGACGCAAATTCAGCGAGCACCGCGACCCTCAACCAGTGGTCACAAGCTGCCGCCTCTCTAGCCTCCGCCGACGGTATGGCGGTCGTGTTCGTGCCGGTCCGCAACTACATCAACAGCACCGTCGACATGTCCAGCTCAACCATGGATGGATGCGTACCCTCCACCAATCCCGGCCTTCATCCCAACGCCTGCGGCCACCGTGCCCTGGCAAACGCGTTTGAAGACTACATCGGCGCCGTCCCAGCCAACATCTCGCCCGCCTCCACCCAGCAACTCCAGCCCACAAATCGCGCTATCGATCGAGTCAACCGGGATCTCGCCGACCCCAACACCCCAGCCGGCTCCGTGATCTTCTCCGAAAACTCCACCATCCTCGCGACTATCCCACTCAGCGGCGCCTCGGCCAGCTTTACCACCAGCAGCCTCCCCGTCGGCTCCCACAACATCAAAGCCGCCTTCGTCCCGACCAACTCCTTCGCACGCAGCTTCGGCAGCATCACCCAACAGATCGTCGGCGAACCCACCTCGACGGCGATCACCGCCTCTCCCCAATCCACCCCCTCCGGCCAGACCGTCTATCTCACAGCCACGGTCACCAACGCCACCAACACACCCACCGGAAGCGTCACCTTCCTCGACGGCGCCAACACCCTCACCACCCAACCTCTTGTAAACGGAATCGCCCGCTTCGCCATCTCCACCCTCTCCATCGGCTCCCACACCCTCACGGCCAACTACATCCCCACCCCCGCCGGCAACTTCGCCCCAAGCTCTGCCACTACCCCCGAAACCATCACCGCTCTCCCGCCAACCACGACCTTGCTTGCCGCGTCCGGGAATCCCGTCACCCTGGACAGCCCCGTCACCTTCACAGCCCACGTCAGCGCAGACTCAGCCAACCTCATCGGAACCGTCTCCTTCAGCGACGGCGCCCAACTCCTCGCCGTCGTACGCGTCGACTCCTCCGGCACGGCCGTCTACCAGTCCCCCGCCTTTGCCCTCTCCGTCGGTCCACACCTCATCACGGCCGCCTTCACCCCCGTCGGCCCCTTCCTTGCCAGCTCCGCCCACCTCACCGAAACCATCACCCCCACAGCGACGTCCCTCGCCCTCACCAGCAGCGCCAACCCCGCGTTCGTAACCGCCCCCGTCACCCTCACCGCCGCGCTCACCGCCTCTACAATCCAAAACCAACCTCTGTCCGGCACCATCACCTTCCTTGACGGCCCCAGCGTACTCGCCACCGTGCCAGTCAGCTCGTCGGGAGCAGCCACCTACACCACCTCCAGCCTCACCGTCGGCCAACATACCCTGCAGGCAACCTACACCGGCGACTCCGTCCACGGCCCCAGCACCTCCGGCACGCTCACCGAAACCATCCAGCCCCTCCTGACCGCGCTCAGCGTGCACCTCCCCCAAACTCCGGTTACCGCCTTCAGCACCGTCCCGATCACCGCCACCTTATCCATCCCAGGTGCGCCGGTCGCCCAGATCTGCCGCCCCACCTGCCAGATCGTCTTCAGCTCAAACGGCTCCGTCCTCGGTTCCGCGCCCACAGACGCGACCGGATCCGCCACCCTCACCGCCAACGTCTTCCCAGCCGGCAGCTACACCATCACCGCCAACTTCGCCCAAACGCCAAACCTCTCCTCCAGCATCGCCTCCGCCACCCTCACCGTCACCCCCGCCCCGACCGTGATCCATCTCTCCGCCGCGCCCAACCCCGCCATCCAGTTCCAACTGCTCACCATCGCCGCCGCCGTCACCGCGCCCGGCAGCTCCGCCGCTCCCACCGGCCAGATCGCCTTCCAGGACGGCGCCACCCCGCTCGCCCTCTCCCCCATCACCACCGTCGGCAGCGCCCAAGCCGCGTCCTTCTCCACATCCGCGCTCTCACCCGGCACCCACCTCATCACCGCCATCTATCCCGCAACCCCGAACTTCCTCCCCGCCACCGCAACCCTCTCCGTAACCGTCCTCCCGCAAGATTTCACCCTCTCCGCTGCCCCCACCATCTCCATCCCGACCGAGCACCACGCCACACTCACCCTCAACCTCACCTCCGTCGGCTCCTTCTCCGATCAGATCGACCTCGCCTGCGGCACCCTTCCCATCTACGCCAGCTGCGTCTTCAACGGCCCCGTCGCCCTCACCCCGGACGCCAAACTCTCCGTCACCGTCCACCTCGATACCGACGCCGTCTTCGACTACGCCCGCCTCAATCACACACCCACGCCCCCACAAATCCGGCCCAATCCCGCCCAAACCGGCCTCAAGCTCGCGGCTGTCCTTCCTCTCGGCCTCTTCTTTGCCCGTCGCCGGAAACCGCATCGCCTGCTGAAATTCACTCTCCTGGCCCTTACCACCCTGGCCACCCTGACCCTCACCAGCTGCAGCGGCAAATACCCAGGACACACCACACCCGGCACCTATACCTTCCAGGTCATCGCGAGCGGTCGCACCTCCGGCATCACCCACACCACCCCCATCACCCTCACCGTCACCGAGTAAACCTACCGTCCACTCCATCGCACCACCGGCAATAGGCTCGAGTAATCATCCGTCCAAACTCTCTCTCCCACCGGCACCCGCTCCGCCACTGCCGCAAACTCCGGAGCATCAAACCACCCCTTCCGGTCCGTCAGCAAAACCCATCGCGCCGTGTACTCTCCCCGGTTTGCCATCCCGCCCGTCACCACCAGCCGCGCCTCCATCCCCGCCTCCCGCGCCAGCGCACCCACCACCGGCCCAAGATCCAGGTACTGGTTCGAGATGTGAACCGCCAACACACCGCCCGGCCGCAGATGCCGCCGATACACCCGCATCGCCTCCGCCGTCAGCAGATGCACCGGAATCGCATCCCCCGAGAACGCATCCACCACCAAGACGTCGAAGTCCATCGGCGCCTCTCGTCCCATCGACACCCGAGCGTCCCCCTCCACCACCTCCACCCGGGCCGGCGAATCCCGCAGATACGTAAACAACTCCCGCGCCAACCGCTCCACCAGCGGATTGATCTCGTAAAACACAAACTCGTCCCCCGCCCGACCATACGCCGCCATCGTCCCTGCCCCCAGACCGATCACGCCCACTCGCCGCGGCCCCTCCCCACAGCACATCCGCATCGCCAGCCCCACCCCCGAGTCCCTCGCGTAGTACGTCCGCGGCACACGTTCCGCCGCCTCCCCGCCAAACCACTCCATCCCATGCTCGATCGCTCCATGCAGCAAGACCCTCTGAATCACCGCCGCCCCCGCACCCGCGCTACCCGCCGGCGGCCCCACCGGCGCAAAGCTCTGCTTCACCCGCAACGATCCATAAAAATTCCGCAGCTCCACCATCGAGTTCGCCCGATACCCGTTCCACAACATCCCCACCAGCAGCACCGCCAACCCACTGCTCGTCCCCCACAGCAGCCGCAGCCCCCACCCATCCCGCCAGGTCACGATCAGCGCCGCCATCGCCGTCAACGCAAAGGCAATCGCCACGTCATAGTTCGCCCGAAACAAGACCGGACACAGCACACTCACAAAAAAAGTCCCCGCCGCTCCCCCGGCAGCCACCACCAGGTAAAACCCCGTCGGCGTCCCTGCCCCAGTGTCCGGTCGCAACCGGTAAAGCTCCGCATGGCAAAACCAGCACGCACACAGTAACTCCAAAAGAAAAAACGCCACCCCAAGCGCAATCGGCAGCGTCACATCCGTCTTCGACAGCAGATACCCCAGGCTCGCCAGCATCACCACCAGAAGCCGCATCACAACCGCTCGCCGATACAGCCCCGGAGCATCGAACGCCAGCGCGAAACTCACCAGATACACCGCCAGCGGACCCACCCAAAGCAGCGGCATCGCCGCCACATTCTCCGTCAAGTGCTCCGTCACCGCGCACATCTGCACCGCCCCCACCGCGCTCAAACCAAACCAGAGCCAAGC